>JACNLH010000102.1:0-24604 GCA_014381585.1 Candidatus Sulfurimonas ponti | reverse complement strand
ATGAAAGTAAGCATAACGCATTTAGATGGAATGAAGTTTGAAGCAAAAACTGCGAAAAGCAGTTTTATTATAGATTGTCCGGTTATTTCACCGATAGAGTATTTTTTAGCAGGTCTTATCAACTGTACAGCCACAGATATCATTTTGATTCCTAAAAATCAAGATAAGACTGTGACTGATTTAGTGGTTGATGGTGAAGTTGTTCGCAATGAAGCACATCCTTGTAAGTTCAATACACTCCATTTAACATATAATTTTAACTCTGATGCTGATGATATCACTGCGGCACGTTGGGTGATGGCTTCTTTAGAGACATATTGTTCAACAATCAATACAATTCGTGACACTACAAAGATAACCTATTCTATAACACATAATGCAAAGCTCATCAAAGAAAATGAAGAGATGATTTCTGGTGGAGGTTCAAGTATAGACATGGGTGAAGTAGAGAGTTGTCCAAGTTAAAAGTCAGTTTTAAAAAGGATAAATGATTATGTCAAGTACGCAAAAATTATATCCATATCTATTTTCTGTTGTAGATGATATAGAAAAACATAAAGTTTATATCGCCACCTCTTGGGTGAAAAAAGAAAATATAACTGATATTTTCAACAAAAGAAAGATATCTCCAAAAAAATTCCGAGACGGTTACGGTGTGCCGATTTTGGAATATTTTATTGCTGTTATAAAAGAAGAGAAACCTTTGGGTGATTGTCCTGTTATGAGTAAACTTGTGCATTATCTTTTAAAAAAAGATATAACACCTCAAGAAGTTTTTAATATCTGTATGGATTTTAGATCATCTTTGCGAACCTATCTTTTTACAAAAGATGAAATTATAAACAACCCACTATCTTTTGCAGATGAAATCGCTAGGATAATGGATGCAAATTTATCCGGTGTTTTGAATATTTTCACTAACATATATAAAGACACTAAACTTAAACTCCAGCAATTAGAATCCCAAAAAAATAAACTCTTAGAAGAAAAAGAACAGATACAAGAAGATGTGAGCATAGACAAGTTGACAGGTTTAATAAACTATATAACTTTCGAAAAACTCATTAAAGATAAAATAAACAATGCTTTAAAGAATAATATAAGATTATTTTTATCTGTTATCGATATTCCTAATCTAAGAGAGATAAATCTTGAAAAAGGGAGGGAGTTTGGAGATGGTGTTATCAATGGTGTGGCTGATGAAATAAAAACATTTGACAAAGAGTATATCGCTTTGGGACGTTTGGAAGGGGAGCGTTTTGGTGTTCTTTTGGAGTCTTCTAAAGAACAAGAAGCTTATGATTGGTGTGTTGCACTTTATAAAAATATATCTGATAAAGATGAAAAACTGGCATACTGTATCACAGAAGTTGACTATGCCGAAGCAATCAGTAAGCTTTTTTTACGTGCATATGATTTAATTGATGAAGCCAATACGAACGAAGAGATTATTATAAACACAGATTTTAGAAAAATCATACCTTTTAAAGAACTCTCAGACCAAAGTGAATTTACAAATGAATTGAAAAAGATGAAGACAATTGAAAGCGTTCTTTATTACAAGGAATTGCCTCTTAACAATGAATCAACAATTAAAGAAGTAACTTCTCAACATATACAAATCACAGCTTCCAAAAAACAAATCAAAATGGCAAAAATTGGTAAATATATGTATTTCAAAATTGATAAACTTGGAAACATTAAAGCCACCGTTAACTCTATAGATGAAGACAGGCATAGAGTAAGTTTGGATACTTTTAAGTTTGATATACATTCCCCATTGGATAGAAAACTTTATAGAGTTAAAGCAGCAGATGACTTTAGAGCCTATATAAGAGATAATAATCGAGATTATAATGTAGAAGTCTTAGATATGAACAATAAGTATATAGCTGTTGAAATAGATAGAAAACGAAATTTTGATATAGATGCTTCATTTGTCTTACATGTCAGAATGATTATTGATGGAGTTGCTTATAATTTTGAAACCACCACCACTATCAAGAGAGTTGAAAAAGTTCTTGGTGGTTACAAGTTTGTTTTATTTTGCCATTTAGATACTAAAAATGAAGAAATAATACAAGAATATCTCGCGAGTTTTCAAAGAAATATCATCAAAGATTTTCAAAAATAATTTCTTTAAATTCTATGACAAATTGTCATAGAATTAACTTCTGTTGGAATTTTTACATAAAATATCATAAATATACGAAAAGGATTTATGATGATTGAGATGGCAAGTGTTTTATTGGCAAGTGGGGTTTTAATGATTTTAGCATATGAATTTGCATTTTTACAAAAACGTGAATGGGGTGAAAATCACAAGAGCTTTTTCTAAACTCCATAAAGTTTATGATAAATAGGCATCCTAGACCTTACTTGTTTTAGGTAATGCTTAGGCTCATCATATTTTAGGTGTCTGAGAAGATAATTATATACTGCTTGAGGTTTCATAGTGTTGATAACTCTTGAAGCGGATTTCACATCAGCATTTTTTGTAAATGCCCAAGCTACATTTCCTGCACCTGTATTATAAGCGGCAATTGTGCAATAAAGACGGCTATCCTCATTTTTTATTGATTTTAAATATCTATAGTACAGTATATGCAGATAAGCAGTTCCCATTTTAATATTATTTTCGCTGTTGTACAAATATTCTCCAGAAACTAAGCTGTCTTTATTGTAAAGATATTTATACGCATCTCGTCCAGCAGTTTTTGGGACGATTTGCATTAATCCAAAAGCAGGTGTAGGAGATTTTGCCAATGGATTGAAACTGCTTTCAGAGTGTATTATCGCAAACACTAAGGGCATAGGGACTTTTTGCCTAAGAGATTCTTTTTTAACTGTTTTATGATATATCTTAGATCTTTTTATAATGCTCTGAGGAGGCATTTTAATACGTGTTGTATAAATACGTGAGTGTTTTATTTTTGTAGATTTTGCAACCTTCATATTTTTGTATTGGATATGTTTATTGACATATTGCTTAATAGTTTTCTTTGTAGGTCTTTGTGGAAAAATTATGGGAGTTAAAATAGCTTGTGGATTTATTTTTGATGTTTCCATCGTAGCAGGTTTTTTTATAGTGGATAATTTTTGCTCAAGTGAGTCATTTTTAAAAGCTGATTTTGTATCCAATATTACAGCTTTTGCTAATGCAGTTTTGAGTTTTTCTTTTGCTTCTTTTTCTGATAAAGCAAGCGTTTCTATAATTATTTCTTCGTTTTTAAAGTCTATATTTGTTCTTGTCTTTTGATCTGGAGTATAAGAGATGAGATTGTTTTGAGTTGTTATTTTAGGCTCATCCCATATAGTGTTTAAGTCTCGCCTATACTCTTTTATAGCATTTAAATGTTCTTTTTGATAAGACTCAAAACTAATATTTTGAGAGGCTTTGTAAGCTTCAAATTCTTTTTTAGCATCTAAAAAAGAATCTGCATTTAAAAGACTCAAGCTAAATAGATAAAAGACTGAATGTTTTAACATTTCACAGTCTATTTTTTAGATAAGATTTTTGGGATCAGCATCACTGAAATGTCCCCATTTTAATTTAGCTCCACCGAGTACATGAAAATGTAAATGTCCAACTTCCTGACCACCGTTTTCACCAATATTTGTTATGACTCTATAACCGGATTTGTCGATATGGGTTTTTTGTGTGATTTCTTGAATAAAAGTGGTCATGCCTGCCATCATATCAGGTGTCAGGTCATTAAAGCTATCTACATGAACTTTTGGTATTGCCAAAATATGGACAGGCGCTTTAGGATTGATGTCATGAAAAGCTAAATAATTTTCATCCTCATGTATTATATTTGAGGGGATCTCTTTCTTAATAATTTTGCAAAATAAACACATAAAATTTCCTTCTTGATTCTTAAGTATATTCTATAATTGTAACATATAAAGTTAATATGAAGCTCTTTGTAATGAAAAGTTAAATATAATCTCTATTAAAATTTTACAATTATGGTGACTTTATTGAAAGAATGGTACGAAAAAATAAAAGAAGCACAAAGTGTTGAATCTTTAGAAGAGATACGTATATCTGTGTTTGGAAAAAAAGGTGTTTTGGCTATAGAGTTTGCTAAAATGAAGACAGCTCCAAATGAAGAAAAGGCACAAATAGCAAAAGATTTAAACACGCATAAAAGCGGTTTAATGAATGAATTCACAGCAAGAAAAATCACTTTACAGACCTTAGAACTCCAAGAGGCTATGAAGGCAGAGGCAATTGACGTATCTCTTTACAGTACAAGTTCACAAGCCGGTGGACTTCACCCTGTTATGGAGACTATGGATAGAATTGTTGAGTATTTTTCCTCAATGAACTTTGCAGTGAAAACCGGAAATATGGTTGAAGATGATTTTAATAATTTTGAAGCATTGAATCTTCCTAAATATCATCCCGCGCGTGATATGCAAGATACATTTTATTTTAAAGATGAATTACTGCTCAGAACCCACACTTCACCGGTTCAAATCAGAACAATGATGCAAACACAACCTCCTATTCGTATGATAGCTCCCGGTGCTGTTTTTAGAAGAGACTATGATTTAACACACACACCGATGTTTCACCAAGTTGAAGGTCTGTTAGTGGATGAAGCCGGAAAGGTTTCTTTTGCTAATTTAAAGTATATTTTAGAAGATTTTTTAAAATATATGTTTGGAGATATTCAAGTTAGATTCCGTCCATCTTTTTTCCCGTTTACAGAACCGTCTGCAGAAGTTGATATTTCATGTGTTTTTTGTCAAGGAAAAGGTTGCAGAGTTTGTTCAAAAACAGGTTGGTTGGAAGTTTTAGGATGTGGAATTGTAGATCCTAATGTATTTGAAGCGGTGAAGTATAAAAATGTCAGTGGATATGCTTTTGGTTTAGGAGTGGAGCGATTTGCGATGCTGATACATCAAATCGGTGATTTAAGATCACTGTTTGAGGGAGATATTAAATTGTTGGAGCAGTTTCAATGATAGTTACAAAAAGTTGGTTGAATGAATGGATAGACCTTACTAATATAACGACAGAAGATTTGTGTAAAACTTTGAATGCCATTGGTTTAGAAGTGGATTCTGTAACAAGTTATGATATTCCAAAAAAAATAATTTTTGGCCGTGTTATAGAATGTGAAAAACATCCTGATGCAGATAAGCTGAATGTTTGTCAGGTGGATATAGGATCGAGTGTGCGTCAAATTGTTTGCGGTGCATCAAATGTTCGAGCCGGTTTAGATGTTGTTGTTGCAACCATCGGAGCAACAATGCCTAGCGGACTTGTGATAAAACCGGTGAAACTTCGCGGTGTCAGTTCTGAGGGCATGATATGTTCTGCATCAGAAATAGGTTTACCGGATTTTTCTCCAGGAATCATGGAGTTGGATTCGAGTATAGGCTCGTTTGAATTAGGTGAAGAGCTACATTCAAATTTTATTTTTTCTGATGATGTCATTGAGATTGAACTTACTGCAAACAGAGGTGATTGTCTTAGTATTAACGGTGTTGCAAGAGATTTAAGTGCGGCTTATGACAGACCCTTACGAAAGCATAAACGTGATGAAGATGACGATAACCGTAAAGGTATTGGACGCCTTCTTCATGTGAATCATGAAAAAGATTTAGATGTGAATCTTAATTACAGAGTTCTTGAATTAAAAGATTTAAAACTTCCTCTCATTATGAAGTTGCGTCTTGCCCAAATCGGTGAAGAAAGAGATACCGATATTGATGCACTTCTTTTATATACAACTCATATGAGCGGAGTCATATTAAGAGCATATAGTTATGCGTTCTTTTGTGAAGAAAATGATGTTATCGCAAAAGTGAATCTTAAAGAAGATGAAAATGGTTTTGCAAGTATTGCTTCTGAGACTATCGCTTCTGTTGTCGGTGTGAATCAAGAAGATGTTTCGAGGGTGACATATGATGAGGGGACGATTCTTTTAGAAGCGAGTTATATTCCACCGGATATCATTTCTAAAAAAATGGCTTTAACAAAGCTGGAAGCTGGTCCTGACTATTACAGAACTTCACGTGGAAGTGAACCGGATTTATGTGTGGGTATCGCTGATGGCTTAGAACTTATTCAAGCGTATTCTTCTTCATCTATTTTCACTGGAAGTATAGGTGTGGGAAGTGTATATGACAACACTCTTATCAGTTTAACAAAACAAGATGTGGATGAAACAATCGGTGCGGATATAAGCAAAGTGACTATCGGTAAGATTCTTAAAAATTTAGGTTTTGATATGTCTAGATCTTCTGCTGATAATTTTGTGGTCGGTGTTCCAAGGTACCGTCACGATATCGTAAACAAGCAGGATATAATTGAAGAGATTGTCCGTATGGTCGGAATTGACAACATCCCTTCAAAAGCTTTTGTTTTCACTGAAGAGAATAAACTTCAAGATGATTACTTCTCGTATAAAAAGAAAAGTGTTTTTAGACACCGTGCTGCATCTTGTGGATTTTTCGAGTCTATTCATTTTGTTTTTGATGAGAAGAGGGTGCTAGAGAAGTTTGGATTTGCCACAATCAAAGAAGAGCTTGAATTACTGAATCCTATCGTTCAAACACTTGACACATTACGTACGACACTTATGACAGGCTTACTCAAAGCTGCTTCATTAAATGTGAAATCCGGCTATAAGCAGGTTAAGCTTTTTGAAATCGGTTCCATATTCAATGCAGATAGAGAAGAATCCTTAAAAATGGCAATGCTTTTCTCTGGAGATAAAGAAAAAGAATCATTACGAAATACCGGGAAGCCTCAAAAAATAGACTTTGCTATGTTCTCTCAAAAGGTGTCAGATATCATAGGTGCTTTTGACCTAAGAGAAACGACTACTGAACATTCACTTTCTCACATTTATCAAGCTGCTGAAATAGTGGTGAATGATGAAGTTATCGGTGAATTATTCCGTGTACATCCGGAAGTTGAAAAAGAGTATGATTTAGATGTTACATTTATTTGTGAAATAGATTTTGAAAAAATCCCCTTTGCACTCAAAACAGCAAAGAAATCTTCTAAATATCAATCATCCAATAGAGATTTGAGTATCATTATTCCCCAAGATATGAAGTTTGAGACTATAAAGTCAGTTATAGATAAAAACGCGAGTAAAGAGTTAATCAACTTTTACCCTGTGGATAAATACAGTGATGAAAACTTGGGAGACAAGGTGAGTTTATCTCTACGTTTTATACTTCAATCAGATGATAAAACATTGGAAGAAGAAGATATAACATCATCTATGGATACAATCCTAAATGCTTTGGACAAAGAGTTGGGAATAGGGCTAAGATAAGATGAGCAGTGTAAATGTAAGTGCTTGCGAGAAATTTTCAATAAATATATCAAGCATCGCACCGGATAAATCTATTTCTCATAGATCGGTGATGTTTTCAATGTTGGCATCAGGTACAAGTGAGATTACAAATTTTTTACGTGCAGAGGATACTTTGAATTCACTGGAAATTGTAAAAAATCTGGGTGCAAATGTAACTGATGATGGCGAAACTATTAAAATCAGTTCAAATGGGATACAAGAACCGTTTGAGATTCTTGATTGTGGAAATTCTGGAACGGGTATGAGGCTTTTTTGCGGGCTTTTAAGTTCTGCAAACGGACATTTTGTATTAACCGGAGATAAATATCTTCGTTCACGTCCTATGAAAAGAGTGACACAGCCTTTACGTGATATCGGGGCGATTATTGATGGACGTGAAGATTCTAATTTAGCACCGTTAAGTATACGGGGTGCCGCGCTTAAAGCTTTTGATTACACTTCAAAGATTGCGTCTGCACAAGTGAAATCTTGTATGATTTTAGCAGCACTGAGAGCTGATGGAAAATGCACCTATACAGAACCGGAACTTTCACGTGATCATACAGAGCGAATGTTAAAAGGTATGGGGGCAAGTGTTGAAGTTGATGGACTTAGAACCACTGTCGGGCCAATGAAAGAATTACTTAAACCCTTGAAAATACGTGTGCCTTCTGATCCATCAAGTGCATTTTTCTTTGCAGTCGCAGCGGCGATAACTCCAAATGCAAGTGTTGTCTTAGAAGGCATCACTCTCAATGAAACACGTATAGAAGCATTTAAAGCATTAGAACGAATGGGTGCAGACATTTCCTATGAACTCAGGTCTGACAAATACGAACCTATTGGTGATATCACGGTGAAGCAAGCTCCTTTAAAAGCTATTACAGTTGAAAACAATATTTCATGGTTAATAGATGAACTTCCAGCCTTATCAATAGCTTTTGCTTGTGCTGAGGGTGTGAGTGTTGTTAAAAATGCAGAAGAGTTACGGGTGAAAGAATCAGATAGAATCTCTACAGTTGTTGATGGTTTAAATGCTTGCGGCATAGAGACAACTGAATACGAGGACGGATACACAGTAAAAGGCGGGACTTTAAAATCCGCCAGTGTAGATAGTGACGGTGACCATAGAATTGCAATGAGTTTTATTATTGCAGGTCTTAGATGCGGTATGGAAGTGACAGATTTAGAGTGTATCAACACTTCATTTCCTAATTTTTTTGAACTTTTACAAAAAATAACAACAATAAAAATTTCTTAGTGTAGTCACTAGGAATTTACAAAGGTATAGATCCTTTGTAAAGGAGATAATATGAAAATTGAACTTGCTGAAAATTATGGATTTTGTTTTGGCGTAAAGCGTGCTATAAAAATAGCTGAAGAGAATACAAATGCTTCTACTTATGGTCCTTTAATTCATAATTCTAAAGAGATTGCACGATTAGACAAAGATTTTAAAGTCGGGTTAGTTGAAGATTTCAGAACCTTTAAAGCCGGTGAAAAAGCAATTGTCAGAACACATGGAATTGTCAAAGATGAGCTTAGAGAGCTAAAAGCTTCTGGAGTTGATGTTGTTGATGCAACATGCCCTTTTGTAACTAAACCCCAAGAGATAGCTCAAGAGATGAGTGAAGCCGGATATGATGTTTTGATTTTTGGAGATGAAGCTCACCCCGAGATAAAAGGTGTGAAATCTTATGCAACAGATGGTGCGATTGTTGTGAACAGTGTTTTTGATCTAGTGGATATAAAGTTTAGTGATAAAATAGCTTTAATCGCTCAAACTACAAGAAAAGTGGAAGATTATATGGAGATTGCAAATTATCTTATTCCCCGTCATAAAGAAGTGAGAGTATTCAACACTATATGCAATGCAACTTTTGAGAATCAAGATGCAGTTCGAAAATTATCTTCTAAAGCAGACGTAATGATTATTATTGGGGGTAAAAACTCCTCTAACACCAAACAATTATCAAGTATTTCTCATGACTACTGTGCAAATAGTCATCATATAGAAGATTGCGATGATATAGATTACTCATGGTTTAACAATAAAAAACTCTGCGGTATCAGTGCCGGAGCTTCCACTCCCGATTGGATCATACAGAATGTTGTCGATGCAATAAAAAATAATGTTAAATAAGTAAGAGCTTATTTAACATTATTAAGAAATTATAGAACTTAACTTTAAAATTAATCTAAAAACAATCAATATTTAGGTATAATCACGAAATTTTTATGTAACAGAGGATAGGTAATGGCGTTCGATAACGAATCATTTGAAGAAGAAGAAAATTTTGCAGAGATGTTTGCAGCAAGCGAGAAGAAACAAGAAACAAGCCGTATAGTAGAGGGTGAAGTTGTTGAGATTCAGGCAGATGAAAACAGAGCATTAGTTGGTGTTGGTGATAAACTTGAAGGTATTTTAAGTTTAGATGAGATCACAGTGGATGGTGAACTGGCATTTAATGTTGGTGATAAGATCAATGTAATGGTGATGGGATATTATAACGAACGTCCTAAGATATCATACACAAAAGTTTTAGAGCAACAAAAAACTTTAGATTTTATCAATGCGAATAAAGAAGACTTTGAAGATTTAGTTATTGAAGGTGTTATCACTAAGAAAAATCGTGGTGGTTATGTAGTGGAGGCTGATACGGTTTCTTTCTTTATGCCACGTTCATTAGCAGCTTTTAAAGACACTGATGATGTTTTAGGCCGTAAAATCAAAGCACAAGTTGTTAAGATTGATGAAGCTGAGAATTCAATCATTGTTTCTCGTAGAAAATTATTCAACGAAGAAAGAAAAAAGAAAAAAGAGATTATCGATCAACTAATGGCAGATGATGTTATTGTTGAGGGTGCAATCAAAAAAATCACTTCTTACGGAATGTTCGTAGATGTTGGCGGTGTTGACGGTTTAGTTCACTATAATGAAATCTCTTACAAGGGACCGGTTAATCCTTCTAAACTTTATAAAGAAGGTGATGTTGTAACTGTTAAAGCTATTTCTTACGATAAAGACAAACGTCATTTATCTCTTTCTATAAAAGCAGTGCAACCAGATCCATGGGCTGAAGTTGAGTCTGAGTTGGATGAAGGTGATACAATCACTGTGACTGTTTCAAATATCGAAGCGTATGGTGTGTTTGTTGACTTAGGAAATGATATAGAAGGTTTCTTACATATTTCTGAAATCACTTGGAATAAAAATGTTAAAAATCCTAATGATTATTTAACTGTTGGTGAAGAGATTGATGTTGAAGTTATTGAAATTAATTCAAAAACTCACAAATTAAGAGTTTCATTAAAAAGACTACTTCCAAAACCATTTGATGAGTTCTTAAAGAACTATAATGAAGGTGATGTTGTGACTGGTACAGTGACTTCACTTACAGATTTTGGTGCATTTGTCCGTATCGCCGGTGTAGAAGGTCTTTTACATAACCAAGATATCTCTTGGGATAAAAATATAAAATGTAAAGATGTTTTAAAATCAGGTGAAGAAGTTGAAGTTAAAATTGCTAAAATCAATAAAGAAGATCAGAAAATCTCTTTAAATAGAAAAACTCTTTTAGAGTCTCCTATTGACACTTTTGCAACAACACATAAAATCAACTCAGTTGTCACCGGCACTATCCGTGACATCAAAGAGTTTGGTGTTTTTGTATCTTTAGCTGATGGCGTTGATGCACTTATCCGTGACGAAGATCTAGCACCGCTGACAAAAGAAGAGTTGGAAGCCGGTCAAGAAATTGAGGCTGCAATTGCTGTGATTGATACAAAAAGAGATCGTATCCGTTTATCTGTTAAAAAATTAGATTACATAAAAAATCAGGCACTTCTTGATGAGATCAATGACGATTCTGCTCACTCTTTAGGTGATTTAATTAAAGATCAAATGAAGTAGTGAAAATTGCAAAAGATTTTAAAATGGTTCACTCCAATCATTGGAATTGGAGTGGCCGTTTTTATAATCTTTTTTCTTATTTCTATTAATTCTTCAGAGAAGTTTATAGAAACAGAACCGCTTAGTCTTAATGATGAAGTGGCTCAAAAAAAACCAGAAAAAGTTTGGTTGAATCATTTTTCACAAACACAGAGACTGGGATATTTTTATCCAGTGAATGAAGTGTATATTAAAATAGATTTAGATGAAAAAATAACTAAAGTCATCACATATAAGTTATCTGCACCTCTTTTAGATCCATATCAATTATTTTGTTTAAAAGAAGAGTTAAAGCAGCATGAGTTAAAGTATTTTCTTGAAAAAGATACAAATGGGGTGGAATTACTTATTTTTTCTAAAAATATAGACAAACTAAATTCTTTAGTTAAAGTACTTAAAAATTATCAAATTTCGGCTATGATAGAGTCGTATAAAGAGGAATATTAATGCAAAAATATACAGTGGTTGTTTGTGATCATATCCATGAAGCTGGATTGAAAATGCTTGAAAGTGATGAAAGCATCAACTTTATAATGGCAGCAGATGTTGATAAAAAAGAGTTGATAGAAAAAATTATTCCGACTGCTGATGTTGCAATTACAAGAAGTTCCACTGACGTAGATGAATTTTTTATTAAAAACGCTATAAATATGAAAGCAATTGTCCGTGCGGGTGTCGGTGTGGATAATGTTGATATCCCAGGCTGTTCTAAAGAAGGTATTATCGTTATGAATGTACCGACTGCAAACACTATAGCTGCAGTTGAACTTACAATGGCACATATGCTTTCATGTATGAGAATGTTCCCATACTCTCACAATCATCTTAAGCATGATAGAATTTGGAAGCGTGAAAAATGGTATGGTCATGAGATGAAAGGGAAAAAACTCGGTGTTATCGGTTTTGGTAATATCGGGAGTCGTGTTGCTAAACGTGCACAGGCTTTTGAGATGGATATTATCGCATACGATCCATATATTCACCCATCTAAAGTCACTGACTTGGATATGACATATACGAAGAATTTTGACGATATCTTAGCGTGTGATATTATCACGATTCATACTCCAAAAAATCAAGAAACGATTGGCATGATTGATGAGTCTGAATTTGCTAAAATGAAAGATGGTGTTGTAGTTATAAACTGTGCCCGTGGCGGTCTTTATAATGAAGAAGCACTTTATAATAACCTGACAAACGGTAAAATCCGTTTTGCCGGTATAGATGTGTTTAACAAAGAACCGGCAACAGATCATCCATTGCTAGACCTTGATAACGTAACAGTTTCACCACATCTAGGTGCAAATACATTTGAATCTCAATATAACATTGGCACTCAAGCTGCTGCAAATGCAATAGAAGCAGCTAAGGGAATTTCATATGCACACGCAATGAATCTACCGATAGATGAATCTAAAATACCTGCTTTTGTAAAACCATTTTTAGAGATGGGACAAAAAATCGGTTTCTTAGAATCTCAGATTAATAAGTCTCAAATTATTGCGATTAAAGTATCGGGTCAAGGTGAAATATCTCAGTATGTTGATTCTCTTGCCACTTTTGTTGCAGTCGGTGCGATGAGTCAAGCTAGTGATGACACTATTAATTATGTTAATGCTGATTTTGTTGCAAAAGAAAAAGGTATCAAGATAGAATCAGAAGCTTTGGCAGATTCAAAGGTGTTTAAAAACCTTATAACAGTTAAATTGACAACAGCAGAGGGCACAACTAGCATCTCTGCTACAATTTTTGATGATGGAATTAAGCGTATTGTTGCACTTGACGGTTTTGATATTGAAGTGGCACTTAAAGGAAATATGATCCTATTTAAAAATAATGATGTGCCTGGTGTTATTGGAAATATCGGTTCAACTTTAGCTAAAAACAATGTTAATATTGCAGATTTTTCATTGGCTAGAAATAATCAATCAGAAGCATTGGCAATCATTCTTGTTGATGATAATGTTAGTGAAACAACATTGAATGAACTTGCATCACTTGATGCATGTATCAGTGTGAATTACGCAAAAATTTAAATTTCTCCTCTATCAAGTCATAGCCTAGCTATGGCTAAGCCTCAATCTTAAGTCAGAAAATAATAAAAAAATGTTATTATTTTTATAAAATTATAAGTGCGGGGTCTTATGTTCTTAAAATTGTTATTATTAGTTTTTATACAAATATCTTTATTCGCACTTAATATGAACAGCAACGGATTTAAGTTCCATGGTAATTTCTGCGGGGATAATATTCCTAATGTAAAAGCAAAATCAAAAGAAGAAGAATTTAAAATTTTAAGTGCTATAAAACCTATAGATATAATAGATAAGGCATGTAAAAAACATGATATTTGTTATCTGCAGAGAGGTCGGGATGCAGTGAGTTGTGATAATGAGCTTGTGTTGGAGATGGAAAATATACATGATAAATTGAATGATGATGCCTGTAAAAGGTTTTCGCAGTCAATTATCTACTATTTCAGAATTAAAAATGACAACTTTATAACTTTACTTGATTCGGGAGAGTCTTTAAGTGACAAGATGATTAAACTTCCTTCTGTATCATTTAAAAATGCGATAAACACTGCTCAAATATCAAGTATTGCAGGAGTTAATTACACTATCTCAAAACCTTATGGTTACATCTTTGATCCCAAAAAAAATAGCCAAAGAAGAAAAGAAGTGCTGCAAATTTTTCCACCTAGATACAAAAAATGCGAAATTTCGGAGTAATCTTATGTTTTGTATAGATAAATTTTTAAAAAAGAGGGTGTGAATGTATTTGAATAAAATGAGAGTTTGCAGCTAATGGCAAAGGTCTTAATTCTTAGCGGAGCAGGTTTAAGTGCTGAATCCGGTATAAGTACATTCAGAGATAGCGGCGGACTTTGGGAAGAGTATGATGTGAGTGTGGTGTGTAATTATGATTCACTTCAAAAGAATGAAGCCCTAACCATTGAGTTTTATGATAAGCGACGGGCTGAGCTTTCATCTAAAGAAGCAAACCGTGCACATAAGGTTTTAGCAGAACTTAAAAAAAACTACGGTGAAGATATCGCAATAATCACTCAAAATGTAGATAATCTTTTTGAAAAAGCCGGGCTTTCAAATGGTGAAGTTATCCACCTTCATGGTTTTATGACAGAGCTGCGATGTCAATCTTGTGAAGAAGTATTTGAAATCGGGTATGAAAAACAAAAAAACTTTCATGATGGATTTTGTCCATCATGTTCAAGTAAATTAAGACCGAATATTGTTTTCTTTGGTGAACAAGCCCCTTTGTATGAAAAACTCTCACAGCATATCAACGATTGCCAGTTATTAGTTGTTCTTGGGACTAGCGGTGAAGTTGTCGGTGTAAATGAAATGGCTCGGTATGTTGGGAACTCTATATTGAATAATCTAGAACCAAGTAATGCTATAGAAGACTCTTTATTTTCTAAAGTTTTATACATGAGGGCGACAGAGGCGATAGATGAGATAGCTGAGACAATAGAAGAATTTCTAAGCTAGAAAATGATAATGACGAAGATTTAAGAAAATGTCACTAGAATTTTATTTATATTATAGTTAAGGTTTTTCTTACAATGTCATACTCATGTCCACTCAATTTTGTTCAAGTTGATTCAAATGCTTCAAGACTCAGTTCGTTAATGGTTGCATTTCTTGTAGTTATTTATTTAGTCACTTCAATTGAATATATTTTATTTTTTTTAGTACTGGATTTTAGTACAAGACTTTTTATAAACAAAGAGTATTCACTTATTTCTATTCTGTCATTAAACTTAAGAAAATCATTGAGAATGCAAGAAAAATTCACTGATGGCGGAGCAAAAAGGTTAGCTGGAATTTTCGGTCTGATTTTTGTATCTATGCTCGTTGTCACACACTTTTTAAACTTAAATTCTTTAACATATATTGTTGCAGGTGTTTTTCTTTCATGCTCACTTTTAGATGTGTTTATAAACTATTGCTTAGGGTGTCAGATTTATTATATTGTTAAAAAACTCTATCCATCATTTATGAGTTAGGAATAAGGACTTATTATAGATATGCAAATGGTCGTTGATTCTCTTCGTGAAAAAGGGAAAATTTATAAGAAGATGCAAGAAGTGGCTCCAAAAGAGCTAGGTATTCGAAATAAAATCAGAATCTATAAAGCCACAGACACCACAGGCTATTTCTGGGCAATATTTGCTTTAAGTCAAAAAAGCCGTATCCTTATGAAAGATGTAAGAAAATTTGAAGAGATTTATTCCAAACTCACTATCTATTTTGAGCATAACTTCAAACATAAAATCATTTTCATAGATGCACCGCTTTGTTCTAAAGCAAAAGAGGCTTTTAAAACGCAAGGCTGGAAGATTCACTAATGTTGCTATGTGACATAGGAAACACATCTTATCACTTTTTGAATCATAAGCATGATTATAAAGAGAATGTAAAAACTTTTAATCCCAAAACAATCCAAGAAACAATTTATTATATATGTGTGAATACAGAAGTTAAAAAAGCTTTAGACAGTTTAGACAACTGGATAGACTTATCGAAATTTATTGATAAAGATAAATATTATGAAACTATGGGTATAGATAGAATATTTGCCTGTGAAGCTATTAGCGATGGAGTTATAGTGGATGCTGGAAGTGCTATAACTGTTGATTTAGTTGAAGATAGTAATTTTGAAGGTGGATTTATCTATCCTGGAGTGGAAGCTATGCAAGAGACATATAAAAGTATATCTCCAGTCCTTGATTATCCATTTAATTACAAGCTTGATTTAACTCAGTTACCTAAAAATTCCAGGGATGCAATAAGTTATGGATACTTAAAAACTTTACATGGCGAAGTAAGCTCCTATGAAAAACAAATATTTTTAACGGGTGGCAATGCAGAATTACTTCTTAATATATTTCCTGATGCAAAGTTAAATCCACAACTTATTTTTGATGGAATGAAGAAGATTTTACAAGAGCATATTTAGATGAAATCGTATCTGTTTTTTATAGCGGTTTTAGGAGTTTTTGCACTCTTAAATATGTATATATCCAAGCGTCTGATTCATAAGTTGGATATAAAAGAAAAAACAAAAAAATATTTTCGTTTCTTTTTACTCTTTAACTTTTTTGGAATCATTGTTTATGTGCTAGGGCGTTACTATATAGATTTCCCCTCATGGCTTTATTTTTTGGTTTCACTCCCGATTGGTGTTTTATTTTTACTGTTTTGCACGGCAATCATTTATGATATCTCTTTATTGTTTGTAAATAAAGTTCCGGTTTCACTCAAAAGAAGAAATTTCTTTAAAAAATCGCTAGATGTATCTTCTCTTGCTGTGGCAGCTTCACTCAACGTTAGAGCTATATATGAAGCCACTTTTGTAAAACATGAAATCGTTCCGGTCAAAATTAAAAACCTTAAACAAACATATAAAATCGTGCAACTGAGTGATGTCCATATCGGTGGCTTAATCGATGAAGAGTTTATAGATACAATTGTAAAGAGAGTCAATGCAATTAAACCAGATTTAGTGGTTATCACCGGGGATTTAGTTGATATTCAATTAGCAAAAGCAGATGCATCACTCAATATGTTTAAAAACTTACAATCAAAATATGGAACCTATTTTATAGTGGGGAATCATGAATATTTCCATGGAATAGAGAAAATAATGGCCAAGGTGAAATCCCTTGGAATCAGAGTTTTAGAGAATGAAAATGTATATATCGGTGAAGAAAACAATGGATTCAATTTAGCCGGTGTTTATGATGTTATGGGTTATCGCACCAATACTTTTATGCCCGATATAGATAAAGCCTTAATGGCTAAAAAAGAATCACCCACTGTGCTTTTAGCACATCAGCCACGCTACATTGATGAAGTCAAAGAGGGTG
This sequence comes from Candidatus Sulfurimonas ponti, assembly GCA_014381585.1. Lineage (GTDB taxonomy): Bacteria > Campylobacterota > Campylobacteria > Campylobacterales > Sulfurimonadaceae > Sulfurimonas > Sulfurimonas ponti. The sequence continues at coordinate 7,431 of JACNLH010000102.1, read as the reverse complement.
TAGATTTGATGTTAAGCGGACACACGCATGGCGGGCAGATTTATCCTTTTAGATTTTTAGTGAAGCTTGTGCAACCTTACATTAGCGGACTTCACCAACACAATAAAGATTTACAAATATATGTAAACAAAGGGACAGGATTTTGGGGACCGCCGATGAGACTCGGTGCAAGTTCTGAAATTACAGAGATTATTTTATCGCCACATCAAACTTTGAGCTAGATTTAGATAAAATGGCAAAATTATAATAAAAAGGCGTGATAGATGCTAACAGTTGCACTTCCTAAGGGTCGTATTGCTAAAGATACACTTGAAATTTTCGGTCAAATCTTTGGAGATGAATTTAAGTTTGATGATAGAAAACTCATTTTAGACACTCCCAATTTTCGTTTTTTACTTGTAAGAAACCAAGATGTGGCCACCTATGTATTTCACCAAGCAGCTGATATCGGTGTGGTGGGACTGGACACTTTAGAAGAACAAGGTTTAGACGTTATACGTTTGCTTGACCTTAAAAAAGGTGTTTGTAAAGTTTCTATCGGGATGAAAAAAGGTGAAAAACTTGATTTCGATAAACCCGATTTAAAAGTTGCATCTAAGATGGTGAACATTACAAAACGTTATTTTGAAGAAAGAGCAGTGTCTGTTGAAATCATTAAGCTTTATGGTTCTATCGAGCTTGCCCCTCTTATAGGTTTAGCGGATATGATTGTTGATGTTGTGGAAACCGGTGCGACCATGAAGCAAAACGGCCTTGAAGTGGTTGCAGATATGATGACATCTTCCACATACCTTATCGCAAATAAAAATTCTTACATTGCAAAAAAAGATGAAGTTTTAGATATTTACGAAAAAATCAACGGAATTATCAACCCTTAAATGACTAATTTAGATTTATATGCAAAAGCAGAACATCTTCTAGGGATAGAAGATGCCACAGAAGCTCTTTATGACCTTTACCGCTCCGAACTTGATGAATACCGAATAAAGTCACTTTTGGACGTAGGATGCGGTCGTGGCGGTTTTATGCAACGCCTGATCAGTGATGGCGTGATTTGTAAAGGTATTGATCTAAGTCAAGTTATGGTTGATGAGTGCCTTTTTCAAGGTTTTGATGCGCAGCGCCTGGATATTGCTGAAGTGGAGGGGAGTTTTGATGCTATAGTGAGCATCTTTGACGTACTCAACTTTATGGATAAAGACACTCTCATAAACTTTTTAAACACGGCTGCAACAAAATTAAATGATGATGGGATTTTGATCGCAGATATAAATACACGCTATGGCTTTTCTGATGTGGCAGAGGGGACTATGAGCAGTGAAAATGAAAAAGAGTTTCTCAGTGTGGATGCACAGTTTGAAAATGATGAATTGCATACAAAGTTCACTCTCTTTGAAAAAAATGAAGACGCGACTTTTACAAAACATCAAGATACAATAGTTCAGTATTTTCATAAAATAAAACTATTTCAAAACTTAGATGGATTAAAGTTGGTGGAAAAACAAAAATTTTCACTTTATGATACAGAGGACAAGACCCTCTTGATTTTTAAGAAAAGATAGCGTAGTTATTTTTTCCTGTTTTTTTAATGTTGTACATAGCTTCATCAGCTTTTTTCATTAAATCTTCAATCTCTTCACCGTGATCGGGGTATAAACTAATACCAATACTGACCCCTACATGACATTCTTGATTATTATAATGACAGAGTTCATTAACCTCTTTAATAATTGTTTTGGCAATTTGTTCCACATGCACTGTATTTGCTATATCTCCCAAAGATATGGCAAATTCATCTCCACCAATACGTGCAACGGTGTCAGATGCCCTTATAACTGATGTAAGGCGTGCTCCAACAACTTTTAAAATCATATCTCCGGCTTCATGACCTAGAGTGTCATTAATGGCTTTGAAGCCATCAAGATCTAAGAACATGATTGCCACTTTTTTATTAGTGACCTGAGCACGTTTTAAAGTGCTCTTTGTGATTTGCATAAAAGATAATCGATTAGGTAAATCGGTGACAATATCACAATTGGCTAAATATTCTAGTTCTTTATTGGCACTTTTTAAATCATTTGTCAAGATATACAAAGATTCCCTATCTCGATGAAGCTCTTGAGAGATTTTTTGAATATTATTTATAAAGTGACTGATCAAAAAATAGATTCCCCCAAGCCCTGTGCTGATATTTAAAAAGAAAAATATATCTAAGATTGATTTTGGAAAATTATTTTGTGTATTTGCGATTAAACTTGAGTCTATCAATGTGGATATTAAAAGCAATATGATAAATGCCAGGAACCAAGTTATTTTCAGTTTTATATTTTCACTATACATAGCAGCAGCAACCGGAGCATAAAATGCCCAAATAAATACAAAGCTGCTTGCATTAAATCCTCCCAACATCCACATTAAAACAAAGGGTGAGAATAAAATCATTGTTAATTGTAAGCATTCAAAAAGAACAAAGTTTTTTGTTTTGTATAAATACAAGGCCGAAAATAAAGAGATGATTATATATGCAGATGGGATAAGGGAAGCTTGAAAATCATCAAAGTAAAAATAAAGAGCACTTAAAGAAACGGCAGGCAGAGATACATAGAACGGTATCAATGTTAAAGCTGTTTTTTTTGCTATAACATGTTCTGAATCTGAAACTTTCACACCTATGTAAGAGAGTTTATGTAAAAATGAAAGTGTTTTGTTTTGAAGATCATTCATAAAAGTTCTTATTCAGAGTACAGAGCACTGCATAAAACTCATAGATTTTTGTTTCTTTATCCATTAGTCTAGATATTCTAAATAAATTCATACAAGCCCTAAAATTTTTTTCTATATATAAATCTCTTGCAGAGATATATAGGTATTTATTATTATATCTAAAGTAAAAATAAATGTATATAGTCACATTTTAGTGATTTTTAAAAACTATAGCCTCATAGATATATAATTCCATACTTTCAATTTCTTCTTCACTCAAATCAGCTTTTTCAACTGCACAACTATATACAAATTTTTTAGTGTCCCAATTCATCTGTGTGGCAACATGAGGAAGATATGTGCCATTTTTTGTCCCATTTTGAATATATATGCCATGTTTACCTAGAACAATTTCATCAAGTGAGTATATTCTCTTTCTTGGAGTTAAAACGGATATCTCTATGTTGATATTATTCAACTCTGATGGTGAAACTTTAGGGAATCTAGTGTCATGTTGCGCAGCTGCTATAGCCATATCAACCACCACATCTGCAAGTGTTTGATTTGGCTCAAACCTACCTATGCATCCTCGAAGTTGACCATTTTTATAGAGTGTTACAAAGGCGCCTAGATGTTCTTGGAGTTTAGGGTGAAGTTGACTTGAATCGAGTGAAATTCTTTTATTATGAAGAGTGGCTTCATGTAAAGAGAGTTTAGCGATTTGAAGCAACTGCTCTTTTTCTTCTTGTGATAAAAATGTATCTTTTTTTGGAGAGTGTATTCTAAGGCTTCCATAGCCTACAACTCTGCTTTTATCTCCATACTTCGTGTCTCCTGAGTTGGTGTAATCAAGAAGCTCGTATATATAATTTTTGTTTTGTGTAAGGTGCATCAATGTTAAAACAGATGCCCATCCGCAGGCAGAAGTGTAAAGCTCGTTAAGTTTTAGTCTTTCATTTTCTTGGAGTGTGTTTAAAAAGATTTGAGGATTATTTGTAGTGATGGCATGAAGTGTGCGTTTATCCACTTTGTTTGCATTTTCATAACTTGGATAATGTGAGAGGTCTGTGCTGATTACAAATAAATTCTCTTCATTAAAGTAAGGTCTCAAAGAGTCTGAAATCGCTTTGATTGTTTGCAGGTCGGAAGTGGCGATGATAATGGGAACAATTTGTAAATCTTCACCGTAGATTTTTTGTAAAAAGGGAAGTTGCACTTCAAGGGTGTGCTCTTTTGCGTGCGCATCTTTATGATATGAAAATAATTCTTTATTCTCTAAAAGTTTGTTAATGATTTTTTGATTCACTTTCACTTCACCTAAGGGTGTTTGATAATCACCTTGAGTGTATATAGAAGCTGCATTGACATTGATATGGTGACTTGAGCCAATAAGAAAGACGTTTTTATATTTTTTATGAAGTGTTTTATAGGCTAATGTTGCAGTTGGCGCGGAAAATACATATCCGGCGTGAGGAACTATGATTGCATTGATATTTTGTGTACTAAACTCCCTTGCATTTTTAAAGAGTTGTGAGAGCTCACTGCTGAGTTCTTGTTTATCTTGAGAATAAAAAGAACCGGCAACCGCACAAGGTCTATTTGTAGCATGAAGCTCTTGCATAAGGAATAAACTTAAAAGTAAGAGTGCTATTGTATACGTTGTACGCATCTTATATGTTTACTATATCTTTCACTGGTGGGCTCACTTGTGCCTTTTTTGAAATCAATAGTCCAATAACTGTCTGAACGGTATGCATATGGAGTTGAAGACCACACATCATCACTTGCTGTGTATTTAAACCCGTTTAAAATGGCAGGATTGTGATTTCTATAATCAACAATAGTCTGCAACTCATAGATAGTGGGAAGACGAAAATCAGAATACTCTCCAATAACAAGATTTTCACAATGCTTCTGAGCCTCAGCATAAGTGAAAGTTTCTTTTTTCACAGCGGCATTGTCTTGCCAAAGCAATGAACTCCCCGAGTCAAATGTCACGCCTGCCTGTTGTGCATTTAATGCACTTAAAAGAATTGCGCCAAGTAGCAGTATTTTCATAATGTATCCTTATATATTGATTTGTATCACTTCACCGTTTAACTCTTCTTTATTATACAACGATTGTGTGTTTTGTACAAATTTTTTCGTCTTAGTGTTAAATAAAATGAAATCTGCTTTTACACCCACTTCTATTTTTCCTTTTTTTAAACCGATACTTTTTGCAGGATTGCTGACTGTGAGTTTTATCAGTTCACTCATACTGATAATACCGCTGCGGACAAGCTTTGTATAGTAAAGAGGCAAGGCATCGCTTAATGCCTCACATCCATAAGCCGCGTCATAAAAGGCAACTTCTTTATTCACCGGTGAAGAGGGTTGGTGAAGTGTTGTAAGGCAGTCGATTTGAGAATTTCTCAGTGCTTTTTGGAGTTCTGACATATCGGTGTGACTTGCAAGCGGCGGGTCTAGTTTTGCTGTGGTGTTGAATTCATTACATTCTTTGTCTGATTTTAAAAGATGGTGAATGGAAACTTCAGATGAGACATCTATGCCATCTTTTTTTGCTTGATTTATTAAAGAAACAGATCTCGGTGATGCAATGGCTTTAAAAAGAATTTTGATTTTAAAATGTCTTGCAATCTCAATCATACGTGATACATGAAGCACTTCGCTTAAGTTTGGTATGCCGGCAAGTCCAAGTTTTGAGCTTATATTTCCATCAAGCATCACACCGCTGCTTATAAGTGAGTTGTCTTCTGCCTTACAAAAGAGTGTCACTTTATACATTTGAACATATTCAGCTATTTTTATAGCAATATCGTTTTTTGCAATAGTGCTCATATACGGAGCTACGACACCTTTTTTAAGGAGTATTGCGATATTGCTGAGTGTTGCATCCTCTTTAAGAGAATTAAGCATTAAATCAACTTTAGCACCGGACAAGCCATGCAATCCATTTTGAGCAAACTCCAAAACAATCTCATTGTCAATTGCAGGGTTTGAATCTGCATTTAAAACAATATGACCGACTCCGCCAAGCATTGCTTCGTCTGAAATAATTTTTATATTTTTAGCATTGAGTGTGGAATCTTGAAGTCTTATGTTTGTGTCAACTAAAGAGGGAAGTAAATAAGCGCCTTGCACATCGATAACTTCACCACCGCTTAAATCTGAAGCTATCTCTGTTACAACTCCATCTTCAATACGCACATCAAGCTTTCTTTCACCATCTTCATCACACACTATAGCATTTTGTATAATCATTTTTTTAGACCACCTTGGATATAATAAAGCCATTATAAATCATAAAGGCTTAAAAATTGCGTTTTATTTCTTTACTTCTTCTAACTTTCTCTCTCTCAAGTGCTCAGACATCGTATGAAAAAGGAAAAGCTTTATATCTGGCAAAGGTGTGTTATTCTTGTCATGGACATAAACTTGAGGGGATGAACACTTTTCCCCGTTTGGCAAATCGTGCTAAAGGTTATATGTCTTATAAATTAAAAAGATTCCGTTCAAAACAAGCGGATACTCAAGCACAAGAGATGATGATCACTTACTCTGTCAATCTAAGTGATGAAGATATAGATGATCTTACAACATTCATGTATGAATATATAGATGAAGAATCATCAGAACGTTATGATGACAGCTTCCAAACACATGGGGATGGCGGTTCATGAAAATATTAGTAAGTGCCTTGGAGCATTCAGCAAACATTCACCTGAAATCTTTAAAAAAAGAGTTAGGTGAAGATGTGGAGTTTATCGGTATATTTGATGCAGAGCTTGGAAATCCAATCGTGGATTTACGATCCTTAGCTATTATGGGATTTGTGGATGTGCTTAAAAAGATTCGTTTTTTCTTCAAGTTGAATGCGCAGATGGTGGATTTAGCGAAGAATGCGGATAAGGTTCTTCTCATAGATTCTTCAGGATTCAATCTGCCTCTTGCTAAAAAGATTAAAAAAAAGTATCCGGATAAAGAGATTATATATTATATATTACCTCAAGCCTGGGCATGGAAGAAAAAGCGTATACCGGTTCTCTCCCGCACAATAGACCATTTAGCTTCTATACTCCCTTTTGAAAAAGATTATTATCCCAAGGATGCCCCTATATCTTATGTCGGGCATCCCTTACTTGATCAGATAGAGGTTTTTAAAGAAAGTCTTAAGCCTGAGATTAAGACTGTGCTTTTTATGCCTGGAAGCAGAAAGGGTGAAATATCTAAACTGATGCGGATATTTCACGAAGTGAGAGCTAGTTTAGATGTGAAGGCGGTTATCGCAATTCCTGAGTATTTCAGCGATGAAGAAGTGTCCGATGTTTATGGAGACTTATCTGATTTTGAGATAGTGTATGATTCGCATAAGGCGCTTTATGAGGCTGATTTTGCTTTCATCTGCAGTGGAACAGCCACTCTTGAAGCTTCGCTTATAGGCACCCCGTTTATACTTAGTTATATTGCTAAATCAATTGATTATTTTATTGCGACTAAATTTGTAAAGATTGATGAGGTTGGACTCAGCAACATCATGTTTAGAAAGTTTAACAATCGTGGTATGCATCCAGAATTTTTACAAGACAATGTGACTGTGAAAAACTTACTTAAAGCATACAAAGAGTACGATGTTGAAAACTTTTTAGATGATTCAAAAAAACTGCGGGAATATTTAATCCAAGGCAGTTCCAAGAATGTCGCAAAAATTATAAAAGGTGAAAAATG
>JACNLH010000144.1 GCA_014381585.1 Candidatus Sulfurimonas ponti | reverse complement strand
TCTAAGAGAATAACCTTTTACAATATACTCTTGTCTAAACTTTTGTACTAAATTATTAATGATTGGCAGGAGTGCCTGTTCATTTTTGAAGCCAGATAGAACAACGATAAATTCATCTCCGCCAATTCTTGATATCAAACTTTCTTCAGTAACATTACTTTTAAGTATTTTGGCCACTGTCTGTAAAAGTGCATCCCCGATATTATGTCCAAGAGTGTCATTGATATTTTTAAAGTGATCAAGGTCTAAAAATAAAATGGCGAATTTTTCATCGTTAAGAAAGGTCTTCTCCATTATCTGTGTTATTTTATTATTAAGATGAAGTCTGTTAGGAAGTCCGGTAAGCGTATCATGAAGTGATGTGTGCTTTAGTTCTTTATTTAGGTTGTTAATTTCATTTTTAGTTACATTTAAATCGACACTATGCTCAATCTCCAATCGGATGATATACCCTAAAACAGCTAACTCAGTTAAGACAAAGATGGTATGTAAAAGAACAATATCTAATCCGCAACCGTAGTTGAATATCATAACAGGCATATCAAAAAGTGACACTTCATAAAGTTGAAGATAATTAAAAACCAAATGATGAATAATGGTTGTGACAGCTGCAATTAAGATTGGCACCATATCTTTATAAAGTGTTAAAATTGCTAAGGCGATAAACACATGAAAATGCATCTCTATACGACCTAGATATTGTTGTATGAATATAACTGAGAAAAGCATCATAGCTATTGCTATAAAATATCTGTAATAAGATTCACCTTTTAAATATGGAAATAAAATCATGATGGGAAGAACGATAAGCGCTCCGCCAAAAAAACCGTAAAAGTAAGTGTTGTATTGTATAGAGGTGAAGAATGTTGCAATAATCCATTGTATTACAAGAATTTTAATCATCACTTTATCAGATTGTATATGGTAAGCATTAAAGTGCGTAGTTGCAAAATTTGGCACTGTAGGAAATTTTAATGTGTTTTTTATAAATTGAATCATTAATTACTACTTGTAATTTTTCTTTATCATATCATCAATTAACTTTTTATTGCTTAAGGGGTGTGTGAAGTAAATACTTCTTAATATATGAGAGTTTGTATTCTTCTCGATGAAGTAGAGATAATCTGTATGATTTATTTCTGTAGACTCATTTAAGTTATCAGAAAAAAACAGGCCAAAATTTCTATCTATTGAATAGAGCTCTTTTTTGGAGAGATACACACCTTTGAAGTTTTGATTGAAAACTTTTGCAAACATATCTGCTTGTGAGGGTTCAATACCCGGAGTCAGGTTGATAAAAAAAACATCAGTCTTTTCTTGAAGTGTTTGAAAGTTTTTAGATTCATATAAGTCACTGAGTTTTTCTAAAAAAGGTGTGCAGACATCTGTACAACCGACATATCCAAAGTAAAGTAAGATGTTTTTTTTATCACTTTTTACAAAATCTATTTGAATCTCTTTATCTATATGTATCACCCCTTCACTTTTAGAGCTGAAAATGAGGGATTGAAATAGTGGAACGCTTAAAAAAAAGAGTGCCAATAAGATAATGACATAGGGCTTTTTTATACTTTTATTCAAATTTAATAATTCCCAGTATAAGTGATGAAGGTTTATGCTCTGAGTATTGGGTGTAAATTAAATGTTTAACCTTAAAGAGTTTTTTATCTGAACTGATAATTTGATGTGTGAAATTTACAGATGTATTTTTTTCTTTCACCATGTGCAGATTTTTTTGAAAAAGCGCTTTATCATGCTCATGTATAAAATAAGACAGGGCATTGGGGTCATTTTTATAGATATCTCCATCAATAGATAAAATATCCAGTAGATTTTGAGATAAAAAAAGTTCGTCTGCAACTGTATCCAACCTCCAATAAGCAATATCATCAAATAACATAATGTTGTTTATGAATTGATCTTTTGCATTGAGTTTGGATTTGATGTGGGCGCACTCTTCGTTTAATGGTGTTTGAGAGTTTTGATAGTGTTTTTTTCTCAAAAAAGCATATATGAGAACTATGGTGAAAATAAGTCCAATAACAATTAAAGCCAATATTGACAACAAAAGAGATTGGTTTTTAGTTATAAAGTCTATGTCTTTTCCAATAATGGTTGCATTTCTTGATATATATTCAGAAAGAATCACTCTTGCATTTACAAGCTCTTTTGAATTAAAAATATAGGTGTTTGGACTTTTTAATAAAGATTTTATGTCCTCGAGTGATTTATTTTGTAAATATTTTAGAACCAGTTTTGCAGCTTCTCTTCCTTGAGAAGAACCATTGGTGACATATCCGCCAACCACACCTTTATACATGTATGCATCTTCCATGGTGAGAAGAATTATGTTTTGCTTTTCTTTTATCTTTGCAATCGATTCTTCGACTAAGAGTGTATTGTTCGCCTCATCTTTGAAGTGACCGATTGTTGTGAGTACAATAAAACTTCGATTTTGACTTGGTAATTGTGCAAGAACTTTAGAAAGATATATATCACTGATATAATGAAAAGTCATATTTTTAAAAGTATGTGCTTCTTGTTCGATGGTTTCTTTAATGGAATGATATGTATGAGAGTCGTCACCGATGAAATATATATCTCTTGTTTGTGGCGAAAACTGCTTGATAAGCTCTATATTTTCTTTAACCTCTTTAACTTCATACACACCTTTGAAAATATCACTTGCCAATTGTTTGTGCATATTAAGATTATTCACACCGGAAAAAAACACCGGTGTGTTTTTTTCTTTTTTAAATAGTTTTTTATAATTGTTATGGATAAAGGTCAGTGCATTGTCGTCAGTGACATAAATGATATCAATATCTGTATCATTGTATTTTTTATTTATGTATGCAAGAAATTCATCCTGATATTCTTGTGTCATATTTAAGCGTTTTGTATCTAAATATTCACTGTGGAATTGAATGTTGTTTTTATTTAAGACAAGTGTGTCTACAAAAGCTTCATGTTGTGATTTGGTCCATGGATATTCTTGAGAATAAGAATGTAAAGTGAAAATTTCTATTTTACTTGATGCATGGAGTGATGTAAGCAGACCATAAATTACAAATAATAATTTTAATAAATGCAACATCAATACCGCCATTAATTCAATTGTCACTAAATTCTAACAATTATACTATTCAATAGCACTTAATTTTTGAAATAAAACATAGGTATTTATGTTAAAGTTGCGCCAATTATTTATAAAAGAGTATTTATGCATTTTCACCGTGTTCATATGGAAGTCACAAATATCTGCGGTCTTGCATGCAGTTTTTGTCCACCTAAGCTTCAGCCATCAAAAACAATGTCGCTTCCATTTTTTGAAAAAGCTATAAAACAGTTGCAGGGACTTACAAAATCACTTGCTTTTCATGTTATGGGTGATCCCTTAACTCTTTCAAATCTTGATGAGTATTTAGAATTAGCGCATAAGTATGGATTTGAAGTGGAACTGACAACAAGTGGGTATTTTCTAAATAGAGTTGCTTTTAGCACACTCTTGCATCCATCTGTGCGTCAAATAAACATATCACTCAACAGCTACAATAAGAACAGTTTAAATCTTAGCTTTGATGATTATATTAGCACAGTTTTAAAACTGTGTGAAGAGAAGCTTGCAAATCATCCTAAACCATTTATAAACCTAAGATTATGGAACTTGGATGAGGCATGCAGTGAGGCTGAGTACAACACTCTGCTGTTTGAATCTTTATCTTCTTCATTTCCTGTTGAATTAAGCAGTGAGGAACTTTATAAGACAAGACCGAAGTCTCTTCGTCTAGCTTCAAAAGTATTGCTGAATTTTGACAGTTATTTTGAATGGCCATCGATACATTCCACTCATTATTCTCAGGGAACATGCTATGGTTTAAAATCTCATATAGCTATACTTGCAGATGGTAGAGTTGTTCCATGTTGTTTAGATGGAGACGGTGTCATTAATTTAGGAGATTTAAATACTACAGCTTTAAGTGATATTTTAAATTCTTCTAGAGCTCAAGAAATGATTAAAGGTTTTTCACAAGGCAAAGCAGTTGAAGAACTGTGCCTTAAATGTAGTTATAAAGATAGGTTTAGTGATTCTTAGGAGAGAATTTTATTTCTCTACAGTTTGTATAATTTGAGATATCTTTTTGATTCTGTTGTCATCACTAGGGTGGGTTGATAAAAATTCCATAGGTGCTTTTGGGTTTGCCGCTTTCATATTTTGCCAAAATTTAGGTGCTTCATGGATGTTATAACCAGCTTTTTGCATAAGGTGGATTCCTATCTCATCCGCTTCATATTCATGACTTCTCCCATATGGAAGCATCACTCCGTATTGTGTACCAACTCCATACGCTAGATTAAAAGCATTTGTATATTCCGGAGCAGTGGCACCTAAAAGGATATTTGCAACTTGTTGCACACCTGCAGAAATTTCTTGATGACTCATTCTCTCAGCACCATGACGGGCAAGAGCATGAGATACTTCATGACTCATGACAGTTGCCAATTGATCATCATTTTTTGCCATTTTAAGTATCCCGGTATAGACTACAACTTTTCCACCAGGCATACACCATGCATTCACTTTTGGATCATCTATAAGGTTGAATTCCCAGTTAAAATCAGGTCTGTTGGCAGCTTTTGCAATTCTTTCCCCTATACGTTTAACACGCTCGGTCTGCACTGTATCTGTAGAGATTTTTGCAGTTTGGAGAAACTCATGATAACCTTTTGCACCAACAGCATTCTCTTCATCAGGAGACATGAAAACAACTTGACTTCTCCCTGTGACAGGAGCTTGACCCATACAGCCTGCAAGCATGAAAGCAATAAGTGTCAGGTGAATATATCTCATTTTTTTAGAATCACAGTTGTGGATTTATCAAAATTAAAATATTTTTTCGCCACTTCTTGGACTTTGTCTGCAGTTATTTTTTTAATATTTTCTTCATAAGACATCAGTGGAGAAATATCCCCGCGCACAAGATAGCTGCCATAAAGGTTGGCCACAGATGTGGAACTCTCTAAGGAGTATATAAAGTCTGATTTTGTATTCACTTTCACTTTATTAAGTTCAGATTTTGTGACTTTTGTTGTTTTCATGAGTTCTATCTCTTCTATCAACTCTTTTTCAACATCTTCTGCTTTTACATCAGGATTGCACACTGCTAAGAAAACAAATAGGCCTGGATCAATATTTTCCATATTGTATGCATAAACGGTGTTCACCATTTGTTTTTCATCTACAAGTCTTTTATACAGTCTAGAGCTTTTTCCAGAGTAAAGAATCTCAGAAATCACACTTAAGGTGACTTGATCAGGATCTTTGAAATCAGGGATATGGAAAGTGATTGCCACTATTTCGACTTCAGAATCTTTTTTAAGGATTGCACGACGCGGACCGTTTTGTTCAGGTTCCACAAACTTAAATTCTGGAATCTCAGCTTTGTTCTTAATGGAGCCGAATTCTTTTTTAGCTTGTTTAAAAACATCTTTTGCTTTTACATCACCAGTCACGATTAAAATAGCATTGCTTGGTTGATAGTAGGTTTTGTGAAAGTCTTTAATATCATCAATGGTCCATGTTTGGATATCGTTCATAAAACCGATAGGTGTCCAATGGTATGGATGGTAATGGTAAGCATTGTTAAACAGTGCAAAGTAAAGATATCCAGTAGGATTGTTCTCAGTTCTCCAGCGTCTCTCTTCTGCAACCACATCACGCTCAGGTTGAAACTCTTTGTCTTTAAGATTGAGGTTTTGCATAAGCTCAGCATAAAGTGAGAGGGATTTTCCTAGATTATCTGTACTGGATTTGATATAGTAATGGGTGTAGTCAAATGAGGTCGAAGCATTATTCACCCCACCGATGCTTTTCACTTCTTTATCAAATTCACCGGCAGGAAGGTTCTTTGTTGATTTGAAATTCATATGCTCCAACATGTGGGCAATACCGGTTTTACCCATAATTTCATTTCTACTTCCGACTTTGTAGAAAATATCAGTGCTAATCACTCCGGTGGAGTTCTCCAGTGGGATAACAACGATTTGAAGTCCATTTTTTAAAGTTTTTGTTTCGTACGTCGGTAATGATGATGATGCCATAAGTGTTCCTAAGGTTAGTGTTATTGTAAGTAGTGTGTTTTTTATCATTTTCTATCTGCGCCGATTGCCTCGGTGATATTTTCATATCCGTCAGCTTTTATAAGTTCTATCAGTTTTTTGTTGATGTTCATAATCATATCTGGACCATGAAAAACAAGCCCGCTATAGATCTGAACTAAAGATGCTCCGGCTTTTATACGTTTGTATGCTTCCTCAGCAGAATCAATCCCGCCAACAGAGATAAGCACAGTTTTACCGTAAAGCTCTTTTGCAAGAGCTTCAAAAATTTTAAAACTTTTTTCTTTAAGGACTGCTCCGCTAAGTCCGCCGATATCTTTAGGTTCTTTAACCAGAGAATAGTCTATGGTTGTATTTGTGGCGATGATACCGTCAGCACCTTTTTCCACTGCCATTTTTGTTAGGTTCACTGCATCTTCAACTTCCATATCCGGAGCGATTTTAAGTAAAATAGGCATTTTTGTAAGGGCTTTTGCTTCTGAGAAGAGTCTGCCGATAAACGCTTCATTTTGTAAATCCCTTAAACCCGGGGTGTTTGGTGAAGAGATGTTGATAACAAAGTAATCACCTAAACCGTCAAAGGCTTTTATAAGATGTATATAATCATTGATGGCTTCACTCTCCGGAGTGACTTTGTTTTTACCGATGTTGATTCCTATGGGTGTTGTGAACGGGAACCTTTGTTTGAGTCTTTTGATGACTTTATAGGCTCCCTCATTATTGAAGCCCATAGCATTTTGAAGACTTTCTTCTTCAACATGACGAAACATTCTAGGTTTTGGGTTTCCATCTTGAGGTTTTGGTGTGACGGTGCCGATTTCAGTGAAACCGAATCCTAAAGTTTGGATGCCTCTGATCATTGTCGCATTTTTATCAAAACCTGCACCTAAGCCCACCGGGTTTAAAAATTCTCTTCCAAAAATCTCTTGAGTGAGGGAATCATCAGTGATGAAATGTGATTTTAAAAATGAGTTGAATGGGATTTGGCAAATGTTGGGCAGTCTTAGAACACATGCTGCCACATGGTGCGCATTTTCTGGATCTAATTTAAAAAGTAATGGTTTGATTGATTCGTAGTTTATCATTATGTTGCATTTTGCCTTGTTGTAAAGTTTGGATATTATACTAAAACAATAGTAAATTATTAATTAGGAACGTAAATGAAAACAGTATTGGTGCCATTGGCAAAAGGTTTTGAAGAGATAGAAGCAGTGACTATTATAGATGTATTGCGACGGGCTCAGATTGATGTTATTGTGGCGTCCCTAGATCATGAAGCACTTGTTCAAGGTGCAAATGGGATTGTTGTTGAGACAGATGTTTCGATGGATAATGTTGTTATAGATATACTCGATATGATAATCCTTCCAGGTGGTTGGGATGGAACCTATGCTCTGGCTGATAATAAAATTGTACAAAATGCTTTAAGAGAGATGGAGGCTCTGGGAAAAAATATAGCAGCAATCTGTGCAGCGCCATTTGCCTTACATAAAGCAGGGGTTTTATCACAAAACTTCACCTGCTATCCATCGGTGGAAGAGCAGATACGAGAAGATGGATACCAAGGCGACAAAGCAATGGTTATAGAAGATGGAAATGTTATGACATCCCGTGGACCTGGAACCTCCATGTGTTTTGCACTTGAGATTGTAAAAAAACTACAAGGTGAAGAGACGTATGAGATGTTGAAGGGTGGACTTTTAGCCAGCTACTGTAAATAAGTTATTGTTATCACTTGCTTTAAGTCTAATATAATATTTTCTTCTGTAACATAGTCTATATTAAAACAAAGGAATGTTCAAATGATAAAGAAAATAATGATAGGCTTTGTAACAGCATCTGTGTTAAGTGCGAGTGCAATAGCTTGTCCAAAAAACAGTGGAGAGAAGGCTTGTTATTATCAAGCTGGACATTCCACAGTCTCTAAAGTTATACGGGCAGTCAGTAAAACCGGTTTAAGTGCGGCACAAACAAGAAAAATTGCTGAGGGGATAGCTGAATATGAGGCTATGGCAGAAAAGATTAAAAAAATGGAAATTTTCCCAGTGGACTCTTTTATAAATGAAGAGTTTGATGAGCAAAGATTTATTAAAGAGATGAGTGAAAAGTATGTTTCTGCGGTGGCAGCAAGAGCTACACTTTATAAATACGTTTTTGCAGTTTTAGATAAAGAACAAAGAAAAATATTTAAAAGAGAATACGCAGCACCTCTAATCTCTAAGATGATTAAAAGTTATTAAAAAAGAAGGATTAGTAACCTAATCCTTCTAAAATTCTCACTTCCTTACAGCCTAGGGCACTATTGAGTTCGCAGGCACGATTAAATCTTTCTTTTGCTTTAACATAGTCGTGTGTTAATGATTTTGAATCTCTATAGAACCTTCCCATGTATATACACGAGTCTGCATTGCCGTTGTCACAAGCTTTATCATAAAAGTTTATAGCAATTTTTTTGAGAGCTTTGTTGTCACTTTTTGAGTAATAAACGGCCACATTATGGCAAGCCAATCCATGGTCTCCTCCGCAGGCTTTTGCATAAAGTTTGAAGGCTTGTTTCATATCAGCTTTCACATCTTTTCCTTCTTCATATAAAAAGGCGGCTCTAGAACAGCTTTCATAGTAGTTTTTATCACAAGCCTTAGTGTAAAATTCTATAGCTGTATTGTCATTTTCAAGGATATCTTTATCTCCATAGTCGTACATAAGTCCCATGTTATGACAAGCTACAGGATTCCCTGCTTCACAAGCTTCTTTAAATGATCCTTTTTCAAGGGTGTCTTCATTGCCGTATAAAATTTCAAAATTGTGGCAAGCCACCGGATTCCCTTTTTGGCAATCTTTTCGCAAGGTGTCTTTTTCCTCATCTGTCACAGAGGCGCCTAAGTTCGTGATTAGTGTGATATATATAATAAAAAATAAAGTTTTCATAACAAGAGTATACTAAGTAATAATAAATATAAGCTGTGGAATTTTTAAAGCTTTTCTCTTTTAAAAATAAGATTCTTCAAGCTTCTATCTTCATCAGCACTTGCAAACTCTTGCACATTCTCTAATCGTTTCACAAATTTAAAGCTAGGGGCCAACTCTTTGATAAGCGCTGTGATAAACTCTGCATTTAAGTCCGGTGAATTAAGGCAAGCCAGAAGTAAACAATTCTCAGATGCTATTTGAGGCAGTTTCATGATGAGCTTTCTGTAATCTTTTGTAGCTTCAAAACTCCCTTTTTGAAAAGTGGGGGGATCTATGATGATTAAATCATAAGGACCTTTTTTCTTTATTCGGGAGAATGATTTTAAGATATTGTAAGGATGAAAACTTATACCTCTTGTGTCTAAGTCGTTAAGATGATGGTTTGCACGCCCAGTGCTTAAGGCGCCTTTACTCATATCTATGTTTGAGACTTTTGATGCTCCGCCTAAACTCGCTGCCAAACTAAATGCACAGGTGTAAGAAAAAAGATTTAAAACAGATTTACCTTTTGCATTTTCTCTTACAAAAGCGCGTCCGTTTTTCATATCAGCAAAGTAACCGGAGTTTCTGTTTGAGAGAAGATTGAGTTTTATTTTCATTCCATTTTCAACTACAAATAAATCATCAGCCACTTCACCGATAATAATCTCACTGGGGGAACCCTTAAGGTGTCTTCTTTGTAAAACCATACTTGTATATCGTGAACCTTGTATAAACTCTTTTAACATATCTAAAAGCTCAGTTTCAGCACTTTCTTCATCATAAAGCGCCACACTTAAAATAGTGTCAATAGAATCAACAGTTAAATGATTCCATCCCTCATATAGTCCACCGCGACCGTGAAATAAACGTTTGAATTCAATATCTGTATTTTTAGCATTTTCTTCTAGATGTTTTTTTATATCTTGTATTGTCATTAGTCTAATCTCCAGTAGTAAACATAGGAATTCCGCTCATTTGTAAAAAGTTCCTTTTCATTTATAAATTTTATTTGATTCACCGTGCCTTTATGCCCTACGAGTTTATCCATCTTTTTTTCTGTTTTTGTATCAAAGAGTTGTAAATCACTCTCTTCACCGCTTGAGTAAACACCGATTTTTCCGCTAGGACTGATGCCTACGCAGTAAACAATAAAGTCACTTTTTATATGATAATCTTTAACACCCTCTTGATACACTGCCACACGTCTGTCTTGTCCGGCAGTGATTATCACACCCTTTGCATATGCCACATGATAAATATTATCTACATTCTGAGTGTCAAACACTCCAAGAGTTTGAGATGTTTTCACGTCAAGAAGCCGTACTTCACCGCTTTCATCTGCCATAACAACTTTGGTTTTATCTTTACTTAATGCTATATCGCCAAGTGTGCTTTGGGTGACATGACGTTTATAAAGATTATAATTTTCGCCGATATCATATAAGATTATCTCTGAACTGAAAGTACCGAGTATTATTTTCTCATCGTCTACAAAGCGTGCTTCTTTTAAAATAAGTTTTTTATCTTCTGCTATGATTTTTTTGAGCGTGAAGTTCTCGTATATCCAAACATTTCTATAAGGACCTGCACCAATGCTGAGGATAAGAAGTTTTTCATTGAGGTGATCAACACTAAGAATGTTGGGAGATTGTAAATCACCTAGTTCTGTAACAACAGGGTCGAGAACAATCTGATGGATAAGTTCACCGGTGTTTAAGTCAAAAATATCAACAGTCCCTTCATCATTGGCGATATAGATAATGTTTTCATTGACTGTGAAGTCATTGACAAAGCCCATAGACTTAAGTTTGAAAGTGGGATGGATTTCTTTGGCATATGCTTGTAAAGAAAAAATTAAAATTAAAATTATTGCTATTTTTATTTTATGGCAGGGCAATATTTTTTATGTCCTCATCACTTAATGAGTGAAGCATCTCTTCTATTTGTGTAAGTTCTTGCAGTAGGTGTTGAGAAAAACCTTCGAGTTCTTTAAGGTATGGTTTTGCTTGTTTTAGTTTTTCTGGGTCAATATCTCTTTTTGTACCAAATAGCTTAGTAAGTATGCTCGTTTCGTATGTCGCATAAAATATTTTATATATTTTTGCGTATGTAGCATGAAGTTGTGTGTGAATAGATTCTATTGTAGCAATAGTATCAGCTGGAATCATTACGCAATTCTTTAACTCTTTCCAATCTTCATAAAACCAAACACCAAAGGCACATTCCCTTTCACTTACTGGAATAGCATCTATCTTCATGTCGTAACCGTCTATAAGTAATTCAGCTTTTTTTACCCATTCTCTATGAGCTATTTTAGCATCTGCTAGTTTTATAAGAATTTCATCTTTGTTCATGTTTGAACCTTATATTTAAATATTTTTATAATTTTTCCCAAAAAGTACCAGCCGGAGTATCCATTAAAGAGACTCCGAAGTCTAAGATTTCATCACGAAGTTTATCTGAAAGTTCAAAATCTTTGTCTTTTTTTGCTTCATCCCGTTTGGAGATAAGTGAATCCAGTGTCTCTTTTGTAGCATTGTCTATTCCAAATTGAAA
>JACNLH010000137.1 GCA_014381585.1 Candidatus Sulfurimonas ponti | reverse complement strand
CTATTTAATGTTTTCTATAGCAGTTTCAAATGTTTCTAAATTAAGATCATATTTTGCAATAATCTCTTTAGCAGATTCAATACTGGCATCAGTCACAACACCGTTAATAGGTACAGCTAAACGAACTGCATTAAGGATTGCAGCCGGTCTTACATCATCTGGATTCTCTGATTTTTCCGGTTCCATGCAGTGACCAAGCACATCAACAAGACCTTCTTCAAATTTCCATTGTTTAAAAATTGTAGCGGACACTTCAGGAGTGTCAGCACCCACAACCTGTCTCTCAGCCGCTTCAACATCTCCAAGCTCAGCTAATGCGTCACGGAATTCTTCTTGCTTACTCTCTGCTATGATTTGTTGAGCGATAAGCACTTTCCCAATCTCAACAAGGAATGCTGCAGGTGAAAGAACGCCAAGAAGTTTATTTTCTTTTCTTATACACCAAGATGTTACAAGTGCATGTTGTTTCTTAGATAACGCAGAGAACATATCGTTGTTGATACCATAAGGGGATAAATCAAGTGAAAAACTTTTCTTTACGATAGAAGCAAGAGCAAAACCACGAACAGTGCCCATACCGAATAAACCAACAGCCTGAGAGATTGCATTTATCTCACGTGAAAAACCGTAAAGCGGTGAATTTGCCGCTTTTAAAATATCAGCAGTTAAGAGAGGATCTTTTTCTAAAATTTTCACCATGTCGTTAAAACTGGAATCTGGATCTTGGTACACAGCTTCTATCTGCATTGCAGATTCTGGAAGTGGTGGAAGTTGCTTGATTTTCTTGAGTATATCTTCAGTCATTATGGATCTCTCTTATGTAGAATTTTAAGTTATTTTGACAATTATAGTACATGTATATAAATAACTACTGAATATTTACAAAAAACTGATATTATTTTTTCATAAATAGAAAAAAAGGATTTAGAAATATGCAAAAAGATGCAATGCTAAGACAATTGGGATATGCGCCAAATGAAGCTCTCATCAATCAATTAGACAGGATTGAAAGAAATACAGTGGGTTATGAAAAAATACAAAAGCACATTATGGACTTGCATGATCATTTAAAAGTGGATGGTTCTTTTGTGGCACTTTCAAATTCAGAAAATTATTTTAAAATTAAAGTGGAAGCAACCAGCCCTGAGCTTGCAGAAGAAGCACATGAAAAAATCAAACACTTCAGTGATAAATATAAAGTCACTGTTAATAGATTGGACAATAAAAAAACTTATTATATCTTAGGTTTTAATAATTAATTTAGAGCCAATGACCTTAGAAGGTTATGACCTTTTAGTTGAAGAGTTTAAATTCTTACTAGAAGTGGAAAAACCGAAAACTGCACAAGAAAAACTTGTAGCAGCTGCCCTTGGTGATAGAAGTGAAAACGCTGACTATCACGCTGCAAAAGAGAAACTCCGTTTTATTGATAAAAGGCTTTTTTATCTTAACTCTATGATACAAAAATCTCAAATTGTGGATCCTGCATCATTTGCTCATGTTAAAGTCAGTTTTGGAAGCACTGTGACTATAATGAATATTGACACAGATGAAGAAGAAGTGTACAGTCTATGCGGAGTGCTTGAGAGTGAACCGGATATCGGTTTGATTTCTATTCATTCACCAATAGCAAAAGCAATGCTTGGTAAAAGTGTGGATGATGCATTTAAGCTTCACTTACCGCTTATCATTAAAGAGTACGAAATCCTCAAGATAGAGTATAAAAATATTTTCTCTTTAAAGCAAAATATTCGAACAAAAAAAGATTTTTCCTTTCATTAAAACTTTTTTTACCTCTGATTAGATATAATCCACGTTTAAAAACCAATTTTTAGGATTCCATAGTGAGCCAACAATTAGCAGATATAGATACACAACTAGCAAACCATAAACTTTCACAAGATGACTACACGCATATAAAAGAGATTTTAGGTCGTGAACCGAATCTTGTTGAACTTGGTGTTTTTTCAGCTATGTGGAGTGAGCATTGTTCTTATAAAAGTTCAAAAGTGCATTTAAAAGGTTTTCCAACTAAGGCACCATGGGTTATTCAAGGTCCTGGCGAAAATGCCGGTGTTATTGATATCGGTGATGGATATGCTGCTGTATTTAAGATGGAATCACATAACCATCCTTCGTTTATTGAACCATATCAAGGTGCTGCAACGGGTGTTGGTGGGATTATGCGTGATGTATTCACTATGGGTGCCCGTCCTGTTGCGTCACTCAATGCTCTTAGATTCGGTAATATCTTAAATGATGATAAAACTTCGGCACATCAGCGTTACTTGGTGCGTGGTGTGACTGAGGGAATCGGTGGTTATGGAAACTGCATGGGAGTTCCGACTATCGGTGGTGAAGTGAGTTTTGATGAGTGTTACAATGGAAACATTTTAGTGAATGCTTTCAACCTTGGTATCGCAAAATCAGATGAGATTTTTCTAGGTCGTGCTGAGGGTATTGGAAATCCGGTAATGTATGTTGGTGCAAAAACAGGTCGTGACGGTCTTGGCGGGGCTGTAATGAGTTCTGATTCTTTCACTGAAGAGTCAAAATCACTTCGTCCGACTGTTCAGGTGGGTGACCCATTCACTGAAAAACTTCTTCTTGAAGCATGTATGGAGCTTTTTAAAACTGATCATGTTGTCGGTATTCAAGATATGGGAGCTGCGGGACTTACATCTTCTTCATTTGAGATGGCTGGACGTACTGGAAGCGGTATGACTATGCACCTTGACAAAGTTCCTGCACGTGAAGAAAACATGACTCCATATGACTTTATGCTTTCAGAGTCTCAAGAGCGTATGCTTTTATGTGCTAAAAAAGGTTCAGAACAAGCGATTATCGATATCTTTGAAAAATGGGATTTAGATGCTGCAGTTATCGGTGAAGTGACAGATACCGGAAATATGGAACTTTTTTGGCATGGTGAAAAATGTGCTGAGGTTCCGGTTGATCCTGTAAGTGAAGAAGCACCAGAACTTAACCGTCCTATGAGTCGTCCAGCATACTTAGATACTATAGCTGATGTGACGATCGATGATTTTGAAAAAGTTTCAAATCAAAATGCCTTTGAGACTTTAACAAAATCAATGGAAGTTGTAGATAAGTCATGGATATATGAGCAATATGATTCAATGGTGCAAACGAACACTATCAAAAAAGGCGGGATGCTTGACGCTTCTGTTATCCGTGTAAAAGAGAATGGCAAGGCGCTTGCAATGAGTGCTGATTGTAATGTGCGTTATTGTTATATCGACCCTAAAGGCGGAGCAGCTGCCGCTGTAATAGAGAGTGGTAGAAATGTTGCAATGAGTGGAGCTAGACCATTGGCAATCACAGATTGTTTAAATTACGGTAATCCCGAAAACCCAGAGGTTATGTGGCAATTTGGTCAAGGTTGTTTAGGAATTAAAGAAGCTTGTGCAGAGTTAACCACTCCTGTTATCGGTGGAAATGTTTCTTTATATAATGAAACAAACGGTGTATCAGTTTTCCCAACCCCTTCAATAGCAACGGTTGGTGTGAATGACGATCAAAACAATGTTTTAATGTCTAGTTTCCAAGGCGAGGGCAACTCACTTTATCTAGTTGGTGAAAGTAAATCAGAGTTTGGTGGATCTCTGTATATGAAAGAGATTTGTGGAACTGTTGCAGGTGTATTACCTGAGATTAACTACAAAAGTGAACTTGCTCTTTGGGATTTGGTTATCGAAGCTAACAAGAAAAACTTACTAGAATGTGCTAAAGATGCAAGTTCTGGCGGTGTGGCGATTGCATTAGCTAAGATGGCTGCAACTTCCGGTCTTGGATGTGATGTGGAGATGAGCGTATCTGATGAACGTGATATCTTTGCAGAGTCAATGAGCCGGGCCATTATAGAAGTCAAAGCAGAAAACTGTGAAGCTTTTGAAGCAATGCTTGAAGAGTCCATGGCGGTTGAGAAAATAGGAACTGTTGGCGGAGATTCTATAAAAGTTAATGATGTTTCTATGAGTATGGAAACACTAAAAGATAATTACTTCAATACATTTAAAAGAGTTATTGAAAGAGATTTATAAGTGCACTTAGGAGCACTTTAAACAAGTTAAAAGTTGTGTATCAAGCTCTTTAGTCTTGGAGGTCACTTCTTTTATGCTCTTAAATTCAAATCCGTTCTTTGTATAGCAGATGACGCTTTCATTTTTTTGATGAAGTAAGCCATCGATTGCATAGTTTACAAATTTATATGCCATGAGTCTATCATAAATTGATGGATTTCCACCTCTTTGAATATGCCCTAAAACAGACACTCGAGACTCCATTCCAATCTTTTCTTCAAACCAAGTGGCAATCTCTTGTGAATCTTGTTGTATTCCCTCAGAGACAATAGCAATAAAATATCTACGGCCATTTTTTATTTGTTTTTTAAAGTCCTCTTCGTAGTCGTTTAAATCATAAGCCACTTCAGGAATTAAACACAGTTCTGAACCGGATGTGAGATGAGAGATAAGAGCTAAGTATCCGCAGTCTCTGCCCATAGTCTCAATTACAAAAGCACGTTTAAAAGATGAGGCAGTGTCACGGATGGCATCTATAGAAGTTTTGATAATATTTAAAGCAGTGTCAACCCCTAAACAATAGTCAGTTCCGTGAATATCATTATCTATAGTGGAAGGAATACCGCAAAATTTCACACCGTGTTCTTTATAAAATATTTCCATCCCTCTAAAGCTGCCATCTCCACCCATGACAACAAGCATATCTATACCTAATGCATCAAGGTTTTGTTTGGCAATCTTTCTATATTCTTCGAGCATAAATCTTTTACTTCGGGAGCTTCCTATCTTTGTTCCGCCCCGAGTGATGATACCGGATACATCACTGTATGAAACTTCTTTTATGTTGTTGTCTATGAGACCTTCTAAACCGTCATAAATGAAAAAGGGCTTTAAGTCTTTTTGTAATGAGTACTCAACAAAGTGTTTAAGCGCAGGATTCATTCCTGAAACATCTCCTCCTGAGCATAAGATTGCTATGTTAGACATATCAATATCCTCCTCTGTCTCCGATGCTTTACATTTATTTCAGTGTTATCCAAAGAAACATGAGTGATCTCATCTTTCTTTGGCATATCATCTCCGCCAGAACAAAGAATAGCAATATTTGACATTGTAATTTCCAAAATTTAGTTTATATAGTTTACCATTATCTAAACTATAATTAGTTAATATTTCATAATTTATTTTCAAGAGGAAATGTTTTGGCAAAAAGAGCATTAGTTAGTGTTAGCGATAAAGCAGGTGTAGTTGAGTTTTGTACTTCTTTAGTAAAGAATGGTTATGAGATTATTTCCACTGGTGGAACTTATAAAAAATTAGTGGAAGCTGGTATAAAGGCTATTGAGATTGATGAAGTTACAAAGTTTCCAGAGTGCTTTGAAGGTCGTGTTAAAACATTAAATCCATATGTTCATGGTGGAATACTTCACCGTCGTGATAAACAATCACATCTTGACCAAGCTGCGGAACTTGGTGTTGAGTCAATTGACTTAGTGTGTGTGAATCTTTACCCATTTAAAGAGACTATCGAACGTACTGATGACTTTGATGATATTATCGAGAACATTGACATCGGCGGACCGGCTATGGTTCGCTCAGCTGCTAAAAACTTTGATGCTGTGATTATTGTAACAAATGTAGAAGATTACGGTGAAGTGATCGATGCGATTGAGAATGAGAAAAACACAAAAGATTTCCGTCGTGGATATATGATAAAAGCCTATGAGCATACAGCGGCGTATGATTCTATGATTGCAAACTATATGAATGAGCGTTTCAACGGTGGTTTTGGCGAGAAACAATTCGTAGTTGGAAATAAAGTGATGGATACACGTTATGGTGAAAACCCTCATCAAAAAGGTGCATTGTATGAATTTGATAAGCACTTTACAAACAACTTCACCACTTTAAAAGGTGAAGCAAGCTTTAATAATCTCAATGACTTAAACGGTGCGGTGAAGATTGCAGCCGGTTTTGGTGAAGAAAATGCAGTGTGTATCTCTAAGCATGGAAATCCTTGCGGTTTTGCTATTAAAGACACTCTTTTAGAGGCATATACCGAGGCTCTTAAATGTGACCCTGTTTCTGCATTTGGCGGTGTTGTTGCTGTCAATGGCACGGTTACAAAAGAACTAGCTGAGAAAATGAATGAAATTTTCTTGGAGGTTGTGATTGCCGGTCGTATCACAGAAGAAGCACAAGAAGTTTTTGCAGCGAAAAAAAGAATAAAGCTTTTTGAAATGGGTGCAGATAAGTTAGTGC
The DNA here is from genome assembly GCA_014381585.1 of Candidatus Sulfurimonas ponti. Classification (GTDB taxonomy): domain Bacteria; phylum Campylobacterota; class Campylobacteria; order Campylobacterales; family Sulfurimonadaceae; genus Sulfurimonas; species Sulfurimonas ponti. The sequence goes on along the minus strand of JACNLH010000137.1, from coordinate 5,472 downwards.
TTGCAAATGACAAAAAAGACTTTAAACATATAGATGGCGGATTTGTTTTTCAAGATGCTGATGTTGTTGGAGCTGATGAAGTTAAGAATGCTACATTAGTGAGTAAAAATGCTGCATCCGAACAAGATATGAAAGATATGGAGATAGCATATAAAGTTGCATCTCTTACGAAATCCAACTGTGTTGTTTACGTTAAAAACTCAGCTATGGTTGCTGTTGGTATGGGTATGACTTCACGTGTTGATGCTGCCCAATGTGCTTTGAAAAAAGCAAAAGATATGGGACTTGATGTGACTGGTGCCGCTCTAGCATCTGAAGCATTTTTTCCGTTTCGTGATTCTATTGACGCTGCGGCTGCTGCCGGTGTTAAGAACATTATCGAGCCTGGTGGATCTATTCGTGATGAAGAGATTATTGAGGCTGCGAATGAGTTTGGAATGAGCCTATACTTCTCAAACGTCCGCCACTTTCTTCACTAAAATCAAAATAGCAACGTAACTTCTGCGTTGCTTCGTTCGTCATGCACAATAGTGCACTTTCTCTCTGTGCGCCTTGAATTTACATTACTCTTTTGATTTTAGTATGTATCATAGCAACGTAACTTCTGCGTTGCTTCGTTCGTCACACCCCAAGGGTACTTATTCCCTTCGGCCAGTGCGTGCACAATAGTGCACTTCCTTGCTATGCGCCTTGCAACTGTATCACTCTTTTGATTTTAGTACATTTCATAGCAACGTCATTTTAGTATGGTTTTTTAATTTTCTTTTTTCAAATAATATTTGTAATCTTTCCATATAAAAAATATGCCTAAAAAATATAATTGCATTAGTAAGGCTATGTTCCATTCCACTATGTTCTCACTTTCATAGCTTTTGGTATGGGTGATATTTAGGACGAGGCTTACAATACTGATGAATAGTATTAAGATAATGACAAAAAGTTGGTATTGTAGGATTTTTGGATTGATATTGCTTTTTTGTAAGGAGTCTAAGATCTTGTAATGTTGTATAAGGAGTAGTAGTTGAGCCAATGGTGTGCATATAAAAAAGATATAAATACCCACATGACGCATAAAGCGGTTCATCTCTCCCTCAGTGCCTAGAAAATCAACATAGAGAATAAGAAAAATTGCACCGGCTATTCCCAGCCATAATATGACACTGGCCATAGTGGTCGTGTGACCATAAAGTAGTCTCAACCATTGTTTTGTATAGATCCAAAACCATATCAATAAGACTCCGTATGCAATCATAGTTGCACGGAATATAAATATTGAATCACCGCTGCGTGCAGCTTTACTGATAGTGGTGCAACCATCTATGTAAGGTATGCACCAAGGTATAAACCCTTTGTAAGCACTTAGCAAATAAACTGCATTAGAAGCAATCAAGGGTAATAGCACTATTATCAAGCTTAGTGTTCTTGGTTGCATCTTATTTTCCTTTATTTATTTCTTGCTTTTAGATTAAAATTATACTGAAAAAATCTTTAACCTTGATTGACATCCACTCAAGTTCTATGATATAATCCTGCTTAAAACAAATAATAAAAACAATTTTAGGAAGACAATGGCAAAATCATTATATAAAACACTCGAAGTTTCAGAAAATGCGAGTGAAGCAGAGATTAAAAAAGCGTATAGAAAGCTTGCTCGTCAGTACCATCCGGATATAAATAAAGAAGCTGGTGCAGAGGATAAATTTAAAGAGATTAATTCAGCTTATGAAATACTAAGTGATAAAGAGAAAAAAAGACAATACGACCAAATGGGCGATAATATGTTCGGCGGTCAAAACTTCAGTGATTTTTCACGTTCACACGGAAGTCACGGTCAAGGCGATTTAGACGATATTTTAAGACAAATGTTCTCAGGCGGAGGAGGCTTCGGCGGAGGTGGTAACCCATTTGGCGGTGCTGGTGGAAATCCATTTGGCGGTGGAGGTTTTGGAGGGCAACAAGCTCCGAATCTTGATATAGAAACGAGTGTGACTATTCCTTTTGTTGTATCGATTCTTGGTGGTTCACACTCTGTGTCGGTGAATAACGAGAGATTTGACATTAAAATTCCTGCGGGAGTGAAAAGCGGTGAGAAAATGCGTGTCAAAGGAAAAGGCCACGCTCAAGGCGGACGGGTCGGGGATTTGTTTTTAAAAATAACAGTGGCATCGAGTCCTGATTATGAAAGAGAAGACAATGACCTTGTGAAGAGTTTTGATGTGCCCTTATACGCAGCTCTTTTTGGCGAAAAAATAGCCATAGAAACTCTAGAAAAAGAGATAAAACTTAAAGTCCCTCAAAACACGAAAAATGGACAAAGATTTCGTGTCAAAGAGATGGGCGCTATGAACCGTAAAACGAAAGTTCGCGGCGATTTATACTTAAAAGCAAATATTGTTTTACCAAAAGTGGATGATCTAGATGAAGATTTAGTAGAGATGATGAAAGAAAAACTTCCAAAGGACTAATCCTATGATACACCAGTATGACGAACCAGTTTATTTAATTAGCATAGTTGCAAAAATTCTTGATATTCACCCTCAAACTTTAAGACAGTACGAAAGAGAGAATCTTATTTGCCCAGCAAGATCCAACGGGCGTATTAGACTTTATTCTCAACGTGATATAGATAGAATAAAACTGATTTTAAGACTAACTAGAGAACTTGGGGTGAATCTTGCCGGTGTTGATATTATTCTTCGTTTGAAAGAGAATGTGGATGGAATGGAGACTGAAATAGCGGAACTTAGATATGAAGTTGAGAGAACAAAAAATTCTTACGCTGTTTCACCAAGTAAGGCGATGGTGACAAAGCGCAGCATTTATGATATTATTATTTTCGAAAAATAACTTATAGCCAAAACCATAGTTTTATATTCTTTTTCGGTTTAAGAAAATTCGATAGTGGAGTTAGGCTAAGCCTACTCCTTAAGTCTTTGTATTTTTGCTCCAACAGCCTCAAGCTTTTCTTTTAGTCTGTCATAACCTCGGTCAAGATGATAGATACGGTGAATATCAGTTTTACCTTCTGCAACCAAAGCTGCTAAAACGAGAGCACTTGAAGCTCTTAAGTCTGTAGCCATGACATCAGTCCCGCATAGTTGATTTTTACCGTTGACAGTGGCAATATTTCCACTTAAAGTGATGTCGGCACCCATACGTTGCAATTCACTCACATGCATAAAACGGTTTTCAAATAATCGCTCTTCGATGATAGACACACCATCAGCTTGCGTTGCAAGTGCTAAAAACTGTGCTTGCATATCTGTTGGAAAAGCAGGATATTCCTGTGTCACAATCTTAACCGGTTTAATGTCTTGTGAGGGGTGAATTGTAATTGTGTCTTCTGTGATGGTGAAAGAACTTCCCATCTCTTCGAGTTTTGACAATACTGCTCCAAGATGTTTAGGTTCGACCTTTGAAAGGCTGAGTTCACAACGGGTGATAGCACCGGCACAAAGGTATGTGCCGGCTTCGATTCTATCTGGAATAACGGAGAACTCTTTTATATCTATGCATTTTCCTGCAGTTCCATGAACAGTTAAAATGGCAGTGCCTATGCCGTCTATTTGAACTCCATTGGCATTTAAAATCTCACAAAGCTGCACCACTTCAGGTTCTCTCGCAGCATTTGTGATAGTCGTGTTTCCATCTGCTAAGGCTGCTGCCATAACAATGTTCGCTGTCCCTGTGACTGTGATTTTATCAAAGTTGATATTACAGCCTTTGAGACCATTTGGTGCACTCGCTTCCACATAACCGGCATTGATATTGATTTTTGCACCCATTTGCTCGAGTGCTTTGAGGTGAAGATCAATAGGACGCTGACCAATAGCGCAACCGCCAGGAAGAGAAACTTCGCAGTGACCGAATCTTGCTAAAATCGGTCCAAGAACAAGGATGGAAGCACGCATAGTTTTAACGATGTCATAGGTTGCTTTTGTTTGCGTGATTGTAGAAGTGTCAACAAGGACTTTGTCATCATGGAAATCACAAGTTGCACCTAAGTTTGTTAGCAGTTTGAGGAGAGTTTTAATATCTACAACATCAGGAAGATTCTTGATTGATACACTGTTTTTCGCAAGGATTGTCATTGCTATAAGTGGTAATGATGCATTTTTAGCACCTGAAATTTCGATAGTTCCATTGAGGGATTTTATCCCTTGTATTTGTAAGTAATCCATTGCTCTCTTCAAGTTTTAAAGTGCGCCATTATAGCAAAGTATTTATGCACCGCCACTTAAGTATATTATTTTGATATACTTCTATATGAATTAATAAACCGTACTTAGGAAGATCAATGAGCTCAGCTTTAGATAGACTGAAAAATTTAACAAATAAAATATCAAGTTACGAGATGGCTCGAAAAGAGAATCTAAAAATCCTCGAAGCCTTATATCATGAACTCAGTATAGATACAAAAGTGGGTGAGTTCAATCAGCTTTTTGAGTTTAAAGCTATTAATCTCTCCGGTGCATCTTTATTGCATGAGAGTCTCGGTGAAATAAAAGAAGGAAAATATCTTCAGGTCCTTGCTATCTCTTATGACAAAGAAGCAGCGGTGAAATCAAAAAACATCTCTTTAGCTTACTTTGGCCGCGTTGAAAGTGTGGATGAGAGCTTAAAGAATGCAGTGGTTGAGTTTATAATTCGTTACCGATTTGAAAAAAGTTTCATGACTTTGGAGCATTATAATGATATGCTTGGAAGCTTAAATCCTTAGATGTCAAAGTTTTATTTTTCACTTTGGTTGCAGTGGGCTTTAAGAGTCACAGTCTCAAGTGTGCTTTCTGCGGTGTTTTTCTCTGGCGTAATCACTCTTTTTTTATATATAAGACAAGGCTCAGCACAACTGAGTGCTGAAGTTATGGAGGCTCTTTTGCAAGTGTTTTTGTTTTGGTTTCCTCTTATCTGGAGCATTTCACTTCTTGTTGCTCTTTTTAGGTCATTAAAATATATTTTCAACAGATGCATAGACGGATATGAATTAAAGCTTTTGGAGTGCAATAATAGGGATGTCATTGACGTGATCGGTTATGGGGATTTAGTGAAAGTTTGGAGACGGTGGTTTATGTTGATGATATGGTTCACCGGAGTTCAAATGATTCTAGCATCCGGTGTCATCTACATATTTGACACACATAGTTCTATATTTGATTGGTTCAGTATTTATATCTTATATCTTTTTATACTTCTCTCCGGGTATGTCTCTTTGATTCTTTTGGGTGGACGATGTAAGAAGGTGAAGGTGCAGAAGTGCTGATTTTCTTAGATTTGGAGACTACAGGGCTCGAGTTGGAAGATAAAGTCTGTTCTATAGGTTTAATAATTGTAGAAGATGGTGAAGTAAACCTCTTGTATGAATTGGTGAACGAAGGGAAAAAAATCCCTTCAAAAGCTTCAAGTATTCACCATATCACAAATGAGATGATACAAGAAAAACCTAAGTTGGTAGATACACAGATATATAAGCTA
>JACNLH010000091.1 GCA_014381585.1 Candidatus Sulfurimonas ponti | reverse complement strand
CAGAGGTGTTTCAAGATATTGCTTTTGAAATGGTACAACGTGGTGAAACTTGACAATTATAGCTTATATTGTTTTCTTGACAATGTAATTTAACATCACATATGAAAGAAAAAATAGGTGTAATTGGGATAGTCTAATATATTATTTTAGAATTTTCAGATACAATACTTTAAATTTCTATAAGGATTTGCAATGCAAAAAATATTACTATCATTACTATTACTATCTACTTTTCTTTACGCAGAAGGGTATTCTAGAGAAGATAGAATTAAAGATATGCAAGAAATGGCAGAGGCTATGAACACTATACAAAGCGGCTTTTTCTATAATAACTACGATACAGTGGCCTCGGGTGTGGAACATTTAACCTCATCTGTAGAGAGAGTGAGACCACCATTGGAAGAGCTGGAAGAAACAGATGTGATGACTAGATATATGAATAATAAAATTCAAATGACTAGAAAGGTTGTTAAGAAGATTAATCAAAAATCTTTAACAATATTGCGACGATTTAAAAATGGTGATTCTACGCAAGCAGTGCAAGCATATAAGAAAATACTTGAACAATGCATGTCTTGTCATCAACAAACTAGAAACTGGTAGGGGAATAAAACATGAAATATATATTACTTGCAGCACTTACTCTTAGTTCTCTTTTTGCGGGAGATTTGGTTTTAACCGGAACAGTGATTTCAAATAATCAAAAAATGATACCATCAAGATATATGGGTTATGTGAAAAGAATCAACTTTGAAGTTGGAGATAAGGTGTATCGTGAAGATATTCTTTTTGAACTTGAATCAGCTGAATTTGATATCCTTGAAGCACAGGCTGACTTAGCCTTGGCACAAGCAAGACTTATGTTGGATTCTTTTTCAACACGTTCCCGTATCCTTGAAAAAGATAGAGACGACTTAAAAAGAAACAGAAAAAACTTTTCTGAGCAAAACTTCAGATATCGTCTTACGGAACTAGATGAGTTGGCAGATGAAGCAGATAAAACTGTGGAAGCTATGCAAGTGATGGTGGAGCAAACTTCTGAGAAAGTGAAGCAGTTTGCCACAATCGCCGGGTATTTAAAAATTCAAGCACCAAATGACGGTATATTGGTGGATAAGAGAATCCGTGTTGGAGATATGGTTGGTCCAGGTATGCTCACTATGGTTATTGTGGATTTAGATCATCTTGAAATTCAAGCCGAAGTTGCGGAATCTGATTTAAAATATATTAAACGTGATAAACCGGTGTCTATCGAGATCCCTTCATTGGACTATAAATCATCTGGATACATTAAAGCGATTGTACCAAGTGCAAATCCTATGGCACATACATTTAAAATCCGTATCCATTTTGAAAAAACAAACGATATGATATTCCCGGGGATGTATGCAAAAGTACGTCTTAGTTTAAAAAATGAGATGCCTGTAAAAAACTAAGCATCCTTTCTTCCCTTTCTTCATTTCAAAAGCGGTGATGTAAAACTGCTTTTGAAACTTTCTCTTTTCCTTTTTTTGTATAAAAGATAAATAATGTTATTATTATGCGTAAAGGAAGTCCTTATATGAAATATGTTTATATCTTAATTTTACTATTATCAGATCTTACTCTAAGTGCATCACGAGTGAATTATACTTATTATCGCTCTGATGTGGTTCCTGAGAACATGAGTGTGGGTGTGAAAAAAGAACGTTTTTATCATCTTGTTGTTCCGGCAGTTGAGAAAGTGCATGGTGATTTAATGGACTTCTACATACGCGTGAAAAGCGACATTGACAACAAAAGACGTCCTACAAAACTTAAGCGTTTACGAGAACAATATAAGGTGAAGGACAATCTTGAACTTTTATATGCATTAAAACCGCATCCTCCGAGTATTGTCATCGCGCAGGCCGCCATGGAAAGTGCTTGGGCAACGTCAAGATTTTTTCGTGAGGCAAATAATGTTTTTGGTATGTGGAGTAAAAATCCAAAAGAATCCCGTATAGCAGCGGGAATAAAACGAAAAGGCGGACGCACTGTCTGGCTTCGAAAGTTCTACTCTATAGAAGATTCTGTACGTGAGTATTATAAGCTTATGGCAAGAGGAAAGCATTTTAAAAAATTTAGAAAAGCCAGATATGAAACTGATGATGTGCATGAGATTGTTAAAAAACTAGATAATTATTCTGAAATCGGCAGTTTATACGGTGAAGAATTAAGTCAGATGATACGGTTTAACAAACTCGAACATTATGATAAATAGGGTTTAAAATGACAAAGATACTTTCCTTCCTCAGCTTAAGCGTGGTGAGTTTATTCGCACTCAGTAATTTTGAGGTTGCGCAAAAAAGTGATGATGTGATGAGCGGTTTCATAGACTCAATATCCACAATGCAAATGAAACTTGTAAATGCCAGAGAACAAGAAAAGATTCGTTTAATGCAGATGAAAGTGCTTGAAGGTGAAGTGGCTGATAAATCTTTAATGGAGTTTCAAGAGCCCGCTGATGTGAAGGGTACAAAATTTTTAAACTATGAGCATGTGAACAAAGATGATGACCAGTGGCTTTATCTTCCAGCCTTAAAGCGCGTAAAAAGAATCTCATCTAAAAATAAATCTGGTGCCTTTATGGGAAGTGAGTTTTCTTATGAAGATTTGAGCGCTTTTAATGTTAAGAAGTATATTTATGAAGGTGAAGCACAAGAGGGGCTTTTAAACTCTCAAGATGTGTATATTGTCAATGCAACTCCAGTATCAAAACACTCCGGATATACAAAGTTAATCTCTTATGTGGATAAGAAAAGTTTTTTGATTCAAAAAATAGAGTACTTTGATAGAAAAAAGAAGCTTTTAAAAACAGCATATTTTTCAGATTATAAAAAGTTTGCTGATGTGAATCGCATAGGAAAAATAAGTATGAAAAATATTCAAAATGATAAAACAACAGTTCTTATTTGGAGTGAAGAGAAAATAAATACCGGTCTTAGCGATAAAGACTTTCATAAGAGATATCTGAAGCAGTGAAAACACTTGCATTCTTTTTAGTCTCTTGTGCGAGCCTTTTTGCTGAGATCGAAGTGAGCGGACACTTAGATTTGGATTCTGAGTTTTATCTCACTAAAGAAACAGGAAGAGAGGCTCAATCATTCACCGCAAAACAAAGCTTAGAGTTAAAATACACTCAAGATGCTTGGAGTGCGTATGCAAAGTTGTATGCGCAAGAAGCATATAGCGATTTTTTAAAAGAGAGTGAGAAAACAAAACGCACCTTTGCAAGGCTTGATGAGTTGTTTTTAAAGTACGATGGTGAAGATGACTCTTTTAGTGCCGGAAAAAGTATTAAATTTTGGGGTTCTCTAGAGCTCAGAAACATTGTAGATGGATTTAATCCTAATGAGTTTAGAGATGATATGTTCTCAACTAATAAACTAGGTGTTTATAATGCTTCATATTCTCACTTCACTGACAATGGTGAAGTGAGCCTGATTGTGAAGTTGCATGAACAAGATTTGAAGATGGCGCAGCACCCTTATGTGTATTATCCATTTCCCCAAGTGATTTCGTATGAAAAAAACCTCCAAACCACTAAGTCTCAAAACAGACCATCTCTATATTTAAAGTATAACGGCTCTACAGATACAGAATATGCACTGGATTACGCGTTTATTTATGAGAATGGATACGATTCCCAACGCTACTTCACCACTGTGTTGAATCAGCCTGCAAGGTATGTGCAAAATGCTTATTTGGTGGATAAGTTTATGACCTATAACACTTTGGTGGTGGGTTTAACGCTTGTAAAGTTTGAAGCGCTTTATGCTGATGTGCAGAGCGGGGTTGCTGTTGGAGATTATTCACATATTGCTTTAGGACTTGAACATACAATAGAGCAAGATTCCGGCACTACACTTGGTGTAATCGCAGAGTATTATAAATACGACACCTATGAATCAGACAAGTTTAATGATCTGCAACTGTATGAGACTATGCAAAATGATTTGTTTCTTGGTATGAGATATGTTTTAAATGATGCAGATGACACATCCATAGTTGGCGGAGTGGTGGCTGATATGGAGTATAGTGAGCAAACTTACTATGTAAAATATGAAAGCAGATTTGGCTCAAGTATGAAAGTTGAGTGTGATTACTATTATGTGGAACCATCAAAAAAAGCACAAACAGCGTATGCCCTCTTAGGAAGACATCAAAGGCTTGGCTTAAATATAGCGTATTATTTTTAGTCCGTAAAAGGAATAAAATCCCTTTTACTTCGCTTGGTACTGCTGTGGTCACTAAAGCTTGACTCACCGGGTGAGTCAGAATTATGGAGATATAATGAATAACTTTGTAGATAAAATAATAAAATTCAGATGGGTAATCGCCATTTTAATCCCGCTTATAACTATTACGATGGCATCATCTCTTAAGAATTTGGAATTTGAAGGAAGTTATAGAATCTGGTTTGGTGAAGACTCTGAGATTTTAAAAGAGTATGACAGCTTTCGTGCCGTTTTTGGAAATGATGATGCAGTCGCAATCTCTTTCAAAGCAGAAGAGGGGATATTTAACAAAGACGCACTGCAAGTGGTTGAGAACATCACAAAAAAGCTTTGGGAAACCGAGTATATAGCCAGGGTTGATTCGATTACAAATTATCAATATGTTCATGCAGATGAGGAATACCCTGATGAGATTATAGTTGAAGATTTTATCGAAGATATTGACAGCCTAGGCGAAGAAGATTTAGCGAAAAAGAGAGCAATCGCTCTTGGTGAAGATTTGATAGTGGGCAAGCTCATATCAAGTGATGCAAAAACCACCATGATTGTCGGACGAATGACTCCAAAGGCTGGAGACGATCCGAGTGTGAGTTTCAAGTTGCGTGATGCAGTGGTGAAGATTATAGAACCTGAGATACAAAAATATGGATATAGGTTTTATCTCAATGGCGGACCGATTATCAACACTGCTTTTATAGAGATAGCGCAAAACGACGGGGGCACGTTCACTCCTGCTGTTATTTTAGTGGCGATGTTTTTATTGCTGCTTGTGTTTAGAAAGTTCTCGATGAGTTTGTTGAGTATCTCTGTGGTGATTTTCACCTTTTTAATAGTTTTATCTATTCAGGTCTTACTTGGATTTAAACTCAATAACTTCACCGCAAATATCCCTGTCTTTGTTGTGGCTATCGGTATAGCAGATGCTATGCACCTTTTATGGATATACATAGTGGGAAGAAAACAGGGGATGCAAAATTATGAAGCGATTCATTACAGTGTGCATAAAAACTTTCTTGCCCTTCTTTTAACTTCACTCACAACAGCAGTCGGCTTTGCCTCACTGAGCATCTCTAAGGTTGTTCCGATTCAAACGCTTGGGATTGCAACGGCAAGTGCAGCCATCCTGGCCTTTATTTTAACGATTTTATTTGTTCCGGCATTGTTGGCGATTTTGAATCCTAAGATACAAGCACAAACGAAAAAGGAAAATAAAAATCACAATATATCCAAATGGTATATTGCAAAAATTATCAAATACAACAATACAATTTTACTTGTGTCTGCTTTTGTTTTTGTGCTTATCGGGATTGGTGTTTTTAAAGCAAATGTGGATTCAAACACTGTCCGTTATTTTAAAGAAAATGTCCCCTTTAGAGTGACGACAAACTTTATGCAGGATAATTTAACCGGGCCGATGTCTTATGAGATTATTGTAGATTCAAAAGTGAATGACGGTATAAAAAATCCTGACTTCTTAAAAACTGTAGAGAGATTTTATAAGGAGTTTTATGCAGAGTATACTGATGTAAGGCATATAAGCTCACTTATGGATGTGGTGAAGACATTCAACAAGGTTATGAACAGCTCTAAGACTATCCCTGATGATCAAAACCTTGTAGCGCAGTATCTTCTTCTTTATTCGCTTTCCTTGCCTCAAGGGATGGAGATTAACGATAAGATGGATATTAATGAGAGGCTGTTGCGCGTGAGCGCGTCCATCAACATGGTTGACACCTCCAAAGATTTAGAGATGCTTGAGTGGGCTGAGAACTGGTGGGAAAAGACTCCATACAGTGCCCAAGTCAATGGTCAAACTAAAATGTTTGCTCACATGCAGCATGATGTCACTAACACTCTTCTTTACTCTATAAGCTTGGCAGTCGTGCTTATCTCTATCCTAATGCTTTTGATTTTCAAGAACTTACGAATGTTACCTCTTTTTATTGCTCCAAATATTTTACCGATAGTTTTAGTGGTAGGTGTGATGGGTTGGTTGGATATAGATATAGACATGGGTGTGGCAATCGCAGGTGCGATTATCATCGGTGTTGCCGTGGATGACACCATCCACTTTATGGTGAAGTATATAGAATCAAGAAAGCGCAAAGAGAATTTGCAAAACTCTTTAGAGTATGTTATGAGTTATGCCGGCAGTGCCATAATCTTCACCACTATTATCCTGAGTATCGCATTTTTAGTGTTCGTATTTTCTGACTTTAACCCAAATTACCATTTTGGCCTTGTGACTGCAACGGCTTTAGTCATTGCAGTTCTTGTGGACTTAGTGGCATTGCCGGCACTCATATCTAAAATAGATAATAGAGAAAAATCTTTGTTGCTTTAATAAGTTTTAGTTTTAGTTTTTGTGGATAAGTGAAGATTGTTTGTGATGCTAGAGGCTTGTAGGGATCAATGTCCCACTAAACATAATGAGCCTTTGCTCATTATGGCGTATAACTAAACTATATAGCTTTAGTTTTATTTAGAAGAATCGGGACAAACAGAAGTGAGATAATCACGGCTGCCACCGTACCGGAGATAAGCGCAACTCCAAGTCCGCCAAACACCGGATCACTTGCCAGAAGGGCAGAACCTAAGATAATAGCGATAGCAGTCAGAATAATCGGTTTGGCTCTTGTGGCACTCGCAATTGCAATAGCTCTGGTTTTTTCAATTCCTTTTTCTTTGATCAAGCCCTGTGCAAAGTCGATGAGTAAAAGAGAATTTCTTGAACTGATTCCCATAAGTGCGATAAACCCGATAAGCGATGTTGCAGTCAGGAAGAATGTCTCCTGCGTAACTAAGTTGGCAACCCAGTGACCGGCAATCACTCCGATGATGGAAAGAAAGCTTCCTCCAAGAACAATACCGCTTAAAGCAAAAGATTTATAGTACACAACAAGAAGTAAAAATATAAGCACAAGTGCTGCAATAAAAGCACCACCTAAATCTCTGAATGTATCAAGTGTCACTTTCATTTCGCCGTCAAATCTAAGGAGGAACTTTTCGCCGGTCATTTTATCTTTAAGATGCAAGTCAAACATATATGTGTTGATTCCCGGCTCTTTTTTCACTTCATATCTATTTGAGAATTGTTTGATCATTTTTTCTCTTGAATCCAGAAGAGGATACACTTGAGACACCATATCGGTCTCAGCAACAACATTCACCATAGTTTTTAAATCTTTGTGGTAGATCATAGGAACTGAAAGTTCTTCTTTGATTTCTACAACTTCTGTAAGTGGAATCATCATTCCTCTTTGGTTCATAAGGCTCAGTTGACTTAGTTTATTTGAAAGTAATTGAAGTGTGTTGGTTTCTATGGTTTGGCTCTCTTCACTTAGGGCAACAAAGATGGATATTTGGTCATTCAAATCAATTGTGTTTTTAACTGCAACACCCATACCTTCAAAGGCAAGGTAAAGAATCTCATTCACTTGTTTGATACTTAGACCGCTTTGTGATGCTTTCACCTCAATAGGGTTGAGGGTGTACTCTGTATGACGCTCATCTGCCATAACATCAATATCCACCAAACCGTCAGTTGCTTGCAATATATCTGCAGTCTCAGCCGCCAACATAATAGCTTTACGATTATTTTTGCCATATACTTCAACAACGATAGATGCTAAAGTCGGCGGACCTGCAGGCATCTCAATCATTTTAATAACTGTCCCGTTGACAATAGGCTGACAAGCATTTTTAATGACAGGACGTAATCTTTGCACCATGTTGAAAGATTTTTCATCACGTCCATGTTTGTCGCTAAGGTTCACTACAACCTCTGCAAATTCCACACTCATCTTCATCCCGCTTCCCTTTACAAGACCGGCATAATCAAGTGGTGAACCTTGACCTAGAAACACTTCCATGTCGTTGACTTCTTTTTCTTCTTTCATGATCTTAGTCACACATTCAGAAACAACAGTGGTTTGGTTGATAGAACTTCCCTTGGGCATATCTATGTAAATAGTGAAAGTGTTTGTGCTTTTTCCAGGTAACATTTTTGCAAGCACAAGTTTAGTCGGAAGCATCATGATTGAGCCGGCGAGTGCTGCAAAAATCAGCAACATAACAAGTATGCTTTTAAAAGGCGTGTTTAAAATACCAAATATGAAATTCTCAAATTTTTTCCCTTTATGATCGTTATGAGCCATTATTTATCCCCTTCTTTTGCTTTTATTTCTTCTTCGATTGTACAGCAATGCTCATGCCCGTCAGTATCTTTTAGTCTCAATAGTTTTTTTCCTAAATAAGGTGTGAATATGTAGGCAATAAATAATGATGCTAAGAGTGCCACCGGCACATTGTATGGAATAGGTTTCATGAATTCACCCATCATACCGCCAACAAACGCCATCGGAACCATAGTGAGAATAATCGCTAAAGTTGCAACATTTGTAGGTGCACCGATCTCATCCGTTGCCGTGATAAGAAGTTCATCCATATCTCTTTCTTCACTTCCATGTTCATGCATGTGTCTATGAATATTTTCAATAACAATAATGGCAGCATCAACGAGAAGCCCTAAGGATAATAAGAAGGCAAAGAGTGTGATTCTATTAATAGTTTGATCTGTCAAATACGCAATAAAAAGAGTGATGGCTAAAATTGCAGGGACTGTAAAAGTTACAATAAGTGATTCTCTCCAACCAAGGAAAAATACAAGCATAACTGCAATAATAACAATAGTGATGACAAGGTGATGAACAAGTTCGTTTACAGCTTCGTTCGCTCTTTCGCCATAATTTCTTGTGATAACACATGCTATACCTAACTTTTCAAGCCTACTTTTATTCTCTTTGAGAAGCTTCTGAACATCATTTGCAACAAAAACAGCATTTGTTCCGGCTAATTTTGATACAGAAAGGGTGATTTGTTCGTGCTCTGAACCATCTTTAAAGATGATGCTCGCACTTTGTTTGTTTTGTACATTGACACCATCTTTCACAGTTGCCACATCTTTAAGATATGTTGGACTTCCCATATATTGTGCAACAATGATGTTTTCAACATCTTCTACAGAGTCAATTGCATTTTTGAGGCCAAAAACAACAAGTTTATTATCTTGTGTGTTAAGTTTAACGCTTGGAACTCTCACAGCAATTGCTTGAATACCTTGAACAACTTGTCCTAAAGATAAGTGATAGCCTTTTAGTTTTGCTAAATCCACTTCAACATTATATTGTTGTTTATGATCACCTTTGAGTTGTGTTTTAGCAACGTTGTCAAGTGCACTGATATCTTTTTTAAGGTTCTGCACCTCTTGAAGAAATCTAGGATAAGACACCTTCTTCTCTTTTTGATAAAAAGCGACACCCACGATTGGAATATCAATATCAATGTCAAAAGGTTTCACCATAGGCATCATGATGTTTTTAGGCATCATATCCATGTTTTGCATAACTTTGTCATAAAGTTTTAAGTTTGAACTTTCTCTATCTTGCCCAATATAATACATCACATTGATAATAGCCACATTGTCAACACTCATGGCATATATATGCTCAATCCCCTTAACCTCTCTTAACTTTTGCTCTAAGGGTTCGACAAGAATTTTCTCTATCTCTTTAGGTTTTAAGCCTGGAGCAGGAATGATGATACTACCGCCGCTGATCGAGATTTGAGGATCTTCTTCACGAGGCATAACTTCTAAAGATATATAACCCATTGTCAGTAAAAAGACTGCTAAAACGGCAGTCAATGGATTGTATAAAAAGTTTTTCGCCAGTGAACCGGCATAGTCGGTTGTTTTGACATGTGATAAATCTTTTTCTTCCATGTGTAATTCTCTCCTATTGCTTTTGAGATGAGAGTGTCTCTCTCTGAAATCTTTCAAGCAGAATTTTAATTCTCTTATTATACATAATTCACCTGAAATACGCGCCTCAAATGCAAACATATATATTTAAGTTATAATTATGTGTATATTTGGGGCTATGCATATTTGAACACAATGGAGATCACATCTGTAACTATATAAAACTGGGGGGAACGCTTTTCATCTCTGCCACACACAAAAATCTGGATGCTGTTGTAAGCGGGGATAAGTATAAGAATCTAAAAAGTGTGCTTATAGACACAGAGGATTCAATAGCGGATGCTGCCTTGAATCTCTCTTTAGAAAATATAAAAAACCTTTTAAAAAATCTTAAAAAAACAGACATTTTCACATTTATCAGACCAAGAAACACTAAAGTTTTAGAAGAACTCTTAGGCTGCAAAAACATTGATAAAATTGACGGTTTCATATTGCCGAAATTTTCACTCACCAATGCGGACACCTATTTAAACATTCTAAAAAACACAGAGCATTTTATTATGCCGAGCATTGAAGGAAGTGAGCTTTTTGAAGCTTCAAAACTTTTAGAGTTACGGGAGAAGCTGCTTAGCTGCAAAGATAGAATCTTAGTCATTCGTTTTGGACTCGAAGATATGCTTGCGCAACTTAAGATGAAAAGAAAGTGTGATGAAAGCATTTTTGATTATGCTGTGAGTGCAACAGTCCTTGGAAATTTTATAGGAATTTTTAAAAGTGCAGGTTTCGAGATCAGCGGAGGTGTTTATCCCTGTTTTAGGGATGAAGAAGGTTTTGTTAAAGATGTTTTAAGAGATTTGAAAGAGGGGCTTTTTTCCAAAACTATAATTCACCCAAGTCAAATCGATGCTCTCAATGAACTCTATAAAGTCACCGAAAAAGAATATAATGAGGCGCTTTCTATAGAAAAGATGGAGGGGGAGATTGCATCTTTTAAGAGTGTGATGTTGGAGCGGAAAACGATGACACCCTTTGCAAAAGAGATACTTCAAAGAGCTGAGGTCTACGGAATAAAAGAAGAAAATCACTAATAAATCACTTTTTAGAGATATAATTGTGAATAAAAATTAGGAGAGGATAATGAGTAGTGTTTATTTAGCAAGACAGCCGATAGTCTGTATCGAAGAAACGCTTGAAGCTTATGAAATTTTGTACGTGGATGCGCACAAGAAAAGTGACATCTCAAAGAACCGTTATGCAAGTGCGGCTGTTATAAACTCTGTCCTCAACACCTTTGGAACAAAAAACTTTTTGAGTGAACACAAAGCCTTTATCAAGGTTGATGAAAGATTTTTGATGAGTGATCTTATTAAAACTGTCCCTAGTGATTTATTCACGCTGTGCCTGTTTGATGATATAGCATTGACAGAAAAGATTTTAGAAAGAATCGAACAGCTTTATAATATCGGTTTTTCTTTAGCCATAAACGATACAGAGCTAAGCAGAGAAAATATTTTAAAATACAAAAAAGTTATGGATAAACTCTCTTATTTTAAAATAAATATATATGCGGATATGGGCATAGAGGATAAAGATTTCATCGTTGAACTTCAGGACAATGACATTAAAGTCATAGCAACAAAAATAGAAGATCAGTATCAATACCAAACAGCCAAAGATTTAGAATGTGATCTTTATCAAGGTTACTGGTTCTCAAGACCCCAGATACTTGAGAATGAAAAATTTGATTCCACTCAGTTGAACATCTTAAAACTTTACAATATGCTCTTGCAAGACACATCCATTGATGAGATAACATCAGAGTTTGAAAAGAATCATGCGCTGAGTTTGAAGCTTTTACAATTTATAAATTCATCGCATTTCAGTTTTAATAATCATATATCTTCTATTCACCATATTTTGACCTTGGTGGGCAGACAACCGCTTTCGCAATGGCTTATGCTTATGATCTATTCTAAATCTGTAAGCAATGAAGTGGAAGTTTCACCGCTGATGCTTATGGTGAAAAACAGAACAGAGCTGATGCAGAATCTTTTACGTGTGCT
>JACNLH010000001.1 GCA_014381585.1 Candidatus Sulfurimonas ponti | reverse complement strand
GTCAGTTATAAGATAAAATGATTATTCAGACCCCAGAATTTTTCATTAAGTCTATTTTTCAGTGTAAAAAATAGATTTTTTTATGCCATCAACTATATTCTGTTTCCGGCAGGCGTAGTTTTGGCTTTTTTGGTTACATTTTTCGAAGTAAACTTTATGCATATATTTTCTTTGATTATTTTAATAGCTATAGGTATAGATTATGGAATCTACATGAGCAGAACAGATAAACCTTCAAGTACAATGTTGGCTATCAAATATTCACTCTTAAGTACATTCGCTGCATTTGGAGTACTTGTATTTAGTTCAATAACGGCTTTAAACTCTATAGGTCTAGTTATAACTCTTGGAATAGCTACCATATTTATACTTATCAAGGTAATGAAATGATTCTGGACTATATTCACGCAGATAATTCAAGAGAACGAATTGAACTTGATTTAGATACGGATGTAAATGATAAATGGCTTAACATAAGTTCAAAAAATAAACTTGAGTTTATTAAGACTTTTTTACCTGCATTTCAGAGTGGACAAAAATTAGTTCTTTTTGATTCTAAACACAAACAGCTGGCTAAATTTCATAAAGAGAATGATATAAGTAGGTTTAAAAAGTTTGATGAAGTAGATTCTTGTGCTCAACTTCTTTTTTTTACATCCGGAAGTAGCGGCTTTCCTGTAGGTGCTTTTAAGACCAGGAAAAATATTTTGCAAGAGGTCGAAGAGTTAAAAAACTTGTTGGATAGCTATAATATAAAAAAGGTAGTAGCAACAGTTCCGTTTGTGCATATCTATGGTGTATTGGCAGGTTTACTTCTGCCTATGTCTTTAGGCAACATAGAGTTGGTAGTTAAAGAGGATTTCTTGCCTTATGAGATTCTTAGTGAAACCTCATGCGGTAATACTTTAGTGGTGACAACACCTGTATTTATTAAAGCGCTTGGTAAGTTAGATGAGAAGGTTGATATGAGTTCAAGTCTTTTTATAAGCTCAACCGGTCCTCTTCAAAATGAGGATGTGCAGACTTTGGAGGAGAAATATAACACTAATATTATTCAGCTTTTTGGTTCAACTGAAACAGGCGGCATAGCATATAAACAAGGAAGTGATGCTATGTGGAACGCTTTAAAACTAGTTAATATCTCATCCAAAAATAACAAGTTGAGTGTAAAATCGCCATTTATATCTCCATATATACTTGATAAAGAGATAAAAGTATTACAGCAGCCATTTACAACTGAAGATATCATAGAACATGATAATGAAAGATTTAGACTGATCGGTCGAAGCAACAAGCTAATAAAAATAGCAGGAAAAAGAATCTCTGCTTCACATATAGAATCTATACTTGAGACATTAGACGGAGTAGAAAAGGCAGTTGTAGAACTTGTATATAAAAAAGAGCTGCTTAGAAGCGAACAGATTTTAATTACTCTTCAATCAGAAAAGAAAATTGACAAACTTACTATAAAGGCTAAGATTGCTGAATGTTTAGGAGTGTTAACTATCCCATTTAAGGTTAAATATGTTGATGAGATAAACTTATCGGCCATGGGTAAAAAAATTGTTTTTTAACGCCAATTCAATAAAATTATAATATATAATAAATTTATATGTCTCAAAAACAGTAGGTTTGTGAGCATGTTCAAAAATTCAACTCTATTTGGAACAATTTTCCTGTTACTAAAAATTACTCCAAATATAAGAGGTTTATAACTTAACGTTTGTCGTGAGCCAATACTTTTCCCGCTAGGGTAAAGTATTGGCTCCACGTTTTTGTTATCTCTGGAGAGTCAACCCCAAAAGATACAAGCTGGGTCTTCATCAATTTCTTTTAGTAATTCTTTGATTTCAGTTTTTGGCTCAAGTCCATCATAACTAAAGAACTCTTGATGCTGGTTAGACCAATATAGTTTCCATTTCATTGATTTACTATCAAATGTCATTTTTGCAATTTTCATATCAATCCACTCTGAATCATCGTTCCATTTTGGTCGAGATTCCATAAGTGTAAAGCTATTCCCTCTCACAGAATATTTGAGTTGAATCTCATTTTGAACTTCTTTTGGAATTTTTGTCTTACAAAAATATTCAATTTGTTTTTCAGCTAATTGTTTTTGTAATGGTGGTATTGCCAATTCGTTTCCTTATGTTGAGATAACTATTTATTCATTCCCATTATAGTGAACTAAGACTTAATATTCATAACAATGGAACATAAAAAATATCCCCTCAAAAGTAGAAATCTGCTTCATTTTGTCAAGAATCGTGACAATAAGCACTAATTTTAATTTTTAAGAAAATCAACCTTAAGTAAAAAGTGTCCTTTTAGCATGACATAAGCCATTATTTGGACAAAGTGTTCCGTTATTTGTTAAATAATCCATTAAAAGGACAAAATGTCCCTTAATGAAGTTCAACAACCTGTAGTTTTGGAGCAAACCATAGTATAAGTCACTAGCTATCTTACAAAGTCAGCGTATTGCCATATGAAAATGAATTGCTTATGG
>JACNLH010000002.1 GCA_014381585.1 Candidatus Sulfurimonas ponti | reverse complement strand
GTCATCATGAATTGTAACTGTAAAGTGATTATTCACCATCCACCTTTAAAAATGCTTCGACTACAGAAAAAGAGCCAAAGACTAAATAATTTTTACTTTCATCAATCGCTTCAAAAGTCTGATATTTTATCTCTAAGTCTGTTAAAGTTTTTTGAAGTTGCTCTGTCTCTTCTATTCTTTGTAAATTTATGGCGATTATCTCCACATCCAAAATTATAGGTTTTAGTATTTGAAGTATTTTTTTATATTCTTTATCTTTATAAGTGTTGTACACCAGTGTAAACTTCTCTCCATCTAAAGCTTTAACTATAGACTCAGCAGCTAAAGGATTATGCCCGACATCTATAATTGCATTTTTTTTATACTGAGTAAGCCTTCCAAAAAGCTTTGAATCAGCAAAGTGCTTTACATCATAGTTTAAACCTAAAAAGTTCAAACATGCGATACTAAGACTTAGGTTTTGTTCAAGATATTGAGCAAGCGAAAGCTGCTTGGATATTTCTGCTATACGTACTTTATTATCAGCAGATATATATGTAATGAGTTTTATAATCTTTACATTGTTTGCTGCCATAATTTCATCTGCAACATTGTATACAGCTTCATATTTTTGTTTTGCGATAATTGCATTGTTTTGTATAGCTTGAAGCTTTTCATTTGCTATATCCTCTATCTCAGAGCCTAAAAAACTCTGGTGATCATAATCAATTGGAGTCACAAGTGTCAAGCGTTTTTGAAATACCGCAGTTGCATCATGCATACCGCCAAGACCTGCTTCTAAAACAATATAATCACATCCATTAAACATCAGCATCGCTAAAAATGTTGTATATTCAAAATAACTTAAAGCAGCGCTGTCTTCTTGGCTTAAAATACTTTGTAATTTAAGATGTGCATTTTCCAGAGCATTATTACTAACATTTTCACCATTAATCCAGATTCTTTCATTAAAGTTCAGAATATGAGGTGAAGTGTAATGTGCTGTTTTATAGCCCATGGCAAAAAGTGCAGAGGCAAGAAACCTTCCTGTAGTCCCCTTCCCGTTTGTTCCTATAATATGAATAATTTCAGCACTATAAAAGTGACATTTTATTTTTTCATACACCCGAGGCATTCGCGTGTAATCAATCTCGGTGTAATAAAGAGGCTTTTCTTCTAAAAATTCATCTAGTAACATTATTTTTTATGTGCGACCTGATTACGACCATCTTTTTTAGCCTTATAAAGTAGTTCATCTGAAGCTTTTATTGTATCTTCAAGTGTAATATACTTTGCTCTCTCAGCAACACCGCAACTAACCGTCACTCCAATTCTTTGCCCCTTGTACATGAATCTTGCTTTTTGCACTTGCTTTCTCACTTTCTCGGCAAATATCACACCGCCTTTAATATCTGTTTGACCAAGAACCCCCATAAACTCTTCACCGCCATATCTTCCAATCACATCTTCTGTTCTAGCTTCTTTTTTAAGAATTTTTGCAAAAGCTGAAAGTACAGCATCCCCTGCATCATGTCCATAGTCATCATTCACTGCTTTAAAGTGATCAAGATCAAACATTATAATTGCAAAATTACGTCCATGCCTTTTAAACTCAGCTTCTTTGATTTGTATAAGATCATCTAAAGCTCTTCTATTGTACATTTTAGTTAAAAAGTCTTCTTTTGATTCTTCTCTTGAAGCTGCTAATTCTTTTTCAAGTTTTTCTATTTTTTTAGCTAAAAGCTGCACTTCACCACTATGGTTTTTTAAATCCTTAGAAAGTAGTTGTGTATTTTCTTCTAAAGCTATGGCTATAGTGAAAAGTTTTTTATGCGCTACATTGAAATTTGTAGCATCTTGTGTACTATAAGATTCTAATTCTCTTTTAATCTTTTGTATTTCCACAGTTGAATTATCTGATTGTTCAATCATATCTATAAGACGTAAAGATAGCTTATCTAAGACTCCATCAATAGATTCCACCATCTCCTTAACACTGTCTTTGTCTAGTGCGATTCTTAATGAAATAGCATTTTTAATCTCCTGTGCCATACTTGCACTCTCAAGCAACTCAGGGTTTGATTTTATTTTATCACTTACGCTTGCAATTTTCTCATTCACGCTTGAAGCTATTGAAGGAACTAAAGACGAAACAAGTAAAGAAGAAATAGCTGATAAATTAACAGAAGTCCCCGAAGCCATTTTAGAAGCATCCAGATTAAGGTTTTCAATGCTTTTTTTCAAGTCACCCGTATCCACACTTCCAAATGAACTCAGTTTTTTTAAAAATGTATCATCGTATGTTGTTAAAAAATTCACCCAAGACTGTCTGTACTGTTCCAGCTGTGCAACACTCGGTGAAGAGTTCAATAGATCAATGCTTTTATGTGCCAAATCACTTGCTTCTTTATTATGTAAAACTTCAACCACTTGTAAGGTCCGTTTGAGCAGGAGTGTTTGAGAGTCGAGTGTTTGTGCACAATGGCTTGGATTTGTTCGATTAAGTTTAGCAATAACAAATCTTGTAAACTCA
>JACNLH010000049.1 GCA_014381585.1 Candidatus Sulfurimonas ponti | reverse complement strand
TTCTATACACTTTCAACCAGTGGAGTTGCCCGCGATCCGTTACAAAAAGTAAAGTATCATGCGTATTACAGGTAAAGAAACTTTCTATAAAGTCATCATTGTAAGTAGTTACTGCAGTTTTACCTTTTCCACCACGTTTTTGTTTTTCATAGTTTACCAATGGTACACGTTTGATATAACCACGGTGTGTGATTGTAACAACCATAGGCTCATTAGGGATTAAATCTTCTATATCTATATCATCATAGTCATCTTCAATCTCAGTTCTTCTTTTATCTGTATAAATCGCAGCCACTTCATCAAACTCCCCAGAAATGATTCCATGAAGCACTTCTTCGCTTTTGAGGATTGATTCTAAGTAGTTGATAAGCTTCATAAGCTCTTCAAGCTCTTCAATAATTTTGTTAATCTCAAGACCCGTTAAACGACCAAGTCTCATAGCAACGATACTTGCAGCTTGGATCTCACTAAAATCAAACTCTGATACAAGATTGTTTTTAGCTTCTTCTTCATTACTTGAGGCACGGATAACACGGATAACATCATCAATAATATCTATAGCTTTTTTCAAACCTTCTAAAATATGAGCTCTCGCCTTTGCTTTTTCAAGATCAAAAATAGTACGACGAATAATTACAGTTTTACGATGGTTTATAAAATGTTTTAAAATATCAATAATTCCAAAAATTCTTGGTTCTTGATTTAATATAGAAAGCATGATAATACCAAAAGTGGTTTGCATGCTTGTTTGCTTAAAGAGGTTGTTTAGAACAATCTCACTCATAGCATCACGTCTAAGTTCAATTACAACACGCATACCATCACGATCAGACTCATCACGAATAAGGGAAACACCATCTATCATCTTATCTTTTACAAGGTTTGCAATATTTTCAATAAGACGAGCTTTATTCACCTGATAAGGAAGCTCGTCAATTACAATCACTTCTTTTTTTGCTGTTTGTTCTATATGTGTCTTGGCACGAACCTTAATACGGCCGCGACCAGTCTCATAAGCATCCATAATCCCCTTTTTACCAAAGATGATTCCACCTGTTGGAAAGTCAGGAGCCTTTATGTGTTCCATCATATCCACTAAAGATATTTTAGGATCTGCTAAAAGAGCTTTAAGACCATTCATGATTTCTGTAGGGTTATGTGGTGGAATATTTGTAGCCATACCAACTGCGATTCCTGAGGAACCATTTATTAGAAGATTTGGGACACGAGTAGGCATTACATCAGGCTCTTTTGTAGTACCATCATAATTGTCTATCATATTTACAGTGTTTTTTTCTAAGTCTTTAAGTAGTTCACCCGCATATTTAGTCATACGAGCTTCTGTATATCTCATTGCAGCCGCAGAATCCCCATCAACAGAACCAAAGTTTCCTTGGCCATCAACAAGCTCCATACGCATTGAAAAATCTTGTGCCATACGCACAAGCGCATCATATACAGCTGTATCGCCATGAGGATGATACTGACCAATAACATCCCCAACAATACGTGCAGACTTTTTAAACTTAGCCCCATGAGAAAGATTTAGTTTATCCATTGCATATAAAATTCTTCTATGCACCGGCTTGAGTCCATCTCTCACATCAGGTAGTGCACGCCCTACAATTACACTCATAGAATAATCAAGGTAACTATCTTGGAGAGTTTTTTCAATATTTATCTGTTGTATATCATCGTTATTTAGCAAGTCGCTCATTCAAACACCTAAAAATTAAATTCACTTATAATAGCTAAATAAGGCTTTGAATAGTTTGAAAGAGGTTTATTTAAAGAAAAAAACTCAATAAGTCTTATTAAGCAGGATCTGCATAAAAGTGATTAAAAAATAGACAGTTATCTGATCTTTATAGAATCAAATCAAGTTATACTTACCTTCGAAATAACTCGCAAGAGAACTAAAAGGAATTACAATGAAGAAATGGTTATTGATAGCATTAATGCTTTTACCTGCTTTAGCTTTTGCTGAAGATACACCTACACTAGATAGTGGTGATACTGCATGGATGATGATGTCTACTGCTTTGGTATTACTAATGACGCCGGCTGGTCTTGCACTTTTTTATGGCGGTATGACACGTTCGAAGAACTTACTTAACACGTACGCTATGGTGTTAATGGCATTTACTGTTGCATTCGTTGCATGGATAGCACTTGGTTATTCAATCGCATTTGGTACGGCTGAAAGTGCAACTGTACAACAAGTTTCAGGTGGACTTTCACACATATTCTTATCTGGTATTAACTGGAATGATTTAAGTGGAACATATCCAACATATGTATTTATAGTGTTTCAAGGTACTTTTGCTGCCATCACTGTTGCAATCGCATCAGGTTCAGTTATTGAGAGAATTAAGTTCTCAACTTGGTTAGTATTTGTAGCAATCTGGATTGTAGCTGTATACGCTCCTATTACGCATATGGTATGGGGTGGAGATGGTGCTTACCTTTTTGACGCTGGTGCTCTTGACTTTGCCGGTGGTACAGTTGTACATATGAATGGTGGTCTTG
>JACNLH010000090.1 GCA_014381585.1 Candidatus Sulfurimonas ponti | reverse complement strand
TTAGGATTCGCTTAATGTTTGAAAGAGTTGTTTGGGAATTTGGTTTTTACTTTTTCAAAGCACTGTTGTCTAAAACCTTATACTTGCATATCCTGTTTCAGGCCTTATTGTTATCGTTACATTATTATTACCATCAGTTAATACAATATTGCAGTCATTAACTACTAATCTTTGTGACGTTGTATGATAAGCAGATGTCGTTGTTCTTAAATTGCCCTGGATTGGTCTACCTAAGTAATCAAATGCTATTCTTCTCGCTGTACTACATCCGTCATTAAAGGCTACATTCGTTACTCCATAGCTTCTGCCTAGGTTTAATTTTGTCATCCCAATAAAATCATCATGTGTTATATTTAAAGCATTAGCAGCTCCAGAAAACCCACCAGACATCAATTGGCTACTATTTTGGGGATTGAGTGCAACTTCAGATGAATTTACATTGCCTGTACTTGTTCCCGCAGTATCTGCAAAAATGGAATATGCCTCTTGATTACCAGTTTCAGCACCATTGGAAAAAATCAACTGCCATCTTTCTTTATACCATTTACTATTATTCACATCAAACTTATCATCTACCATTGCTAAATGTTGCGTGTAACGTATGTGTGAAACCAATTGTATAGCCGCTTCTTGCAGTGGATTTGTTCTTGTGTTTGGAATAATCACTGCCGCCAGTATCCCAATAACAACTATAACAAACACTAGTTCTAATAATGTAAATGCGCTTCGAAATAAATATTTTTTAGATGCTTTTTTCATGAATATACCTATTAATAATAGTAATTCATCAAGTATATCTAAATGTAAGGAAATATAAAATAAGAGAGGGAAATATATGAAGGCTTTAAGGAGATTTAACTCCTTAAAGTTTTGAGAAGATTATTTAATCTCTTCTGCAACTTGAACATCATAAAGAATGTCAGTCATTGGGTGTCTATACATTGGCATTGCAAGACGTTTTTCATCAAGTACGTGACCGATAAAACCGATAGTACGGCCTAGGATAAAGAATGAATTTAGAGTACCTGAAGCGATAAACTCATTGATTTCTTCCTCTGAATATCCTAATGCTCTCCACATATCAACCATTAAGATACCGATAGTGCCGTCAACATTAAGGATTAGATTCTCTTTTTTAGATGTAGTTAGAGCTTCAACAGTTCTAGCATAGTCTAAAAGTGGTGTTGATGGAAAATTCTCTGCTGCATAGTTCATCAAACCAGTCACACGTAAGTCTGGATTTTTAAGAGATTTAATACGGTGACCGATGCCTGGAATTGGAATACCTAATTTTTTCATATGATTTAAGAAAGCTTTAGGATCTAAACCGTTATCCTCAGCGTATTTAAAATGCTCTGCTGCACCATCAATAGCACCACCGAATCTTGGACCGATTGTTAAAAGGCCTGTCACAAGTGATTCAACAACTGATTTACCAGCACGAGCTGTCACTTTAGCATTGTGTGCACCAGAAACAGCAGGACCATGATCAGCAACAGTTTTAATTACAGTTTCAATAAAATCTGTAGCCCATTTTGGATACTGTTTTTTGAACCATAGCAATGATACAACATCACCGATACCCTTACCGGTGTCTGGAGTTGCAACTGAAGAGATTGGGAAACCTGCATAAGTAGCTTCATCTCCACGATCATCAGAAATGGTACAAATAAACTCTTTACTACTTCTAACAGTAGGACAAACACTCATCTCCGGCTCAGGAATATCAGCTAATTTAAGATCAGTGAATACTTTATTAATCATTGCCGGTAATTCATTGAATGATGCCGGTACATGAATACCTGCTTCAGCCATAGCTTTATTTTTATACTCAGCTGTTTCAGAATCAGCATTGGCACTTGCTCCTGCGTGACCGAATTGTACTCCTGAATCATAATACTTAGCAATTGTACCAATACACCATGCGATAACTGGTTTAGTTATTGCACCTGATTTGATAGCATCAATCACTTTATACTCTTCAGTACCACCAACTTCACCAAGAAGAATCATATACTTAACAGCTGGATTTTTTTCCATTCTAAGCATGTTATCGATAAACACAGAACCAACAAATCTGTCACCACCAATAGCTACACCCTCAGCAATACCATCAGCATTGATAGCGATTATGTTGGAAAGTTCATTAAATAAACCACCTGAACGTGTTACAAGTCCACATGAACCCGCACGGTGAAGTTTAGAGTTAACAATATTAGTAATAGTCCCACCAATGTTTGCAACTTTAAATGCACCTGGAGTGATTGCACCAACAGTTGCAGGGCCAATGATAATTACACCTTTTTCACGTGCAGTTTGGTTCATTTTACGAGCAAGTCTTTCAGGGATACCTTCAGCAGTAATCATCATTGAAGAAAAACCGCCAATTTCTAATGCTTCCATAGTCACATCATAAGCAGTTCTAAAAGATGCAAAGTTTAAAAGTACATCAGCTTGAGGCTGGGCAGCTTTTGCAGCAGCAGTAGTCTTAAATAAAGGAATCATAACTTCATCTGGACCATAGAAAAATTTCTCAAATTTATTTCCACTTGTAGGTGCAACAATTGCCGCTACCGATGGAGTTTTTCTTTGAATAGTATAATCATAATCTAACATTCTTTGGATAGCAGTTTTATTGTTATTCCAAAAAATCGCTTGTGTGTCTTTTGTATATAGTTGTTCCATTATTTCTCCTTACTTTTCTAGTGCCATACGCACGATATCTGTAACGTGTGTTTCTGGTCCGTAAACTTCGATATATAAACCTAATCTATCTGCAGCTTCTTTAATATCTCTAAGACCTTTTTCATAGTTTGGTCCACCACGTCTTACGTAGATTTTCAAATCAACAGCTTTCATTTTCTCAGCGTATTCTTCAAATGCCTGAATAATACCT
Source organism: Candidatus Sulfurimonas ponti (assembly GCA_014381585.1). GTDB lineage: Bacteria > Campylobacterota > Campylobacteria > Campylobacterales > Sulfurimonadaceae > Sulfurimonas > Sulfurimonas ponti. The sequence continues at coordinate 9,482 of JACNLH010000090.1, read as the reverse complement.
GTGAATGTTTTTGCAACATCAGTGAAGTTGGCGATAGCTCCACCGATAATCATAACTTTACCACGACCTTGAGGATCTGGCTCTCTAGTCATAAGATCAAGCAATGTTTCAGCGTAAAACTTAGTTTCACCAGTAGTTGGACCGCCAGAGTATTCACCATAGTTGGCTAGATCATCGATTCCAGCCATATCAGCAATAGTGTCAGCATAAACAACTGAAGCACCACCACCGGCAACCATAGTCCAGATTCTAGCTTCAGGCTTAAGTAAAGTAAGTTTTAATGAAGCACCTGTTTTTGCATCAGCTTCTTCTATAGCCTCAACTTCTGGAGACTTAGCTTCCATACCGAATGCTGTCGGATATTCAACAGCTCCCCACTCATCTACCATCATAAATCCAGCAGTGTCATCAAGTTTAGCAACCATATCTAAAAGCTCGATTTTATTCCCTTGCATAACAAAAGGGTTGATTTCAAGATATGCAAAGTTTAATTCACGGTAAGCTCTAAAGAAACCGATACAAAATTCAGCAAATTGTGCTTTATCTTTATCTGCTACATCAGCAGGCACATTTGCTCTGATTTTCTCAGCTATCTCTTCTTCAGTTGCAGTGATTGGAAATGCCACTTCTGTAACTTTTTCATCCCAACCCTCTTCAACTTCCATTCCACCTTCAGCAGACATATAGATAACATCATCATCTCCGACACATGTTGCAGAAACATAATACTCTTCAGATTGATCATGAGGAGTGAATGGTTCAACAACGAAGTGAGTCAGTCTATCCACACTTGGTTCACCAGTTGGAGTATCACCATCAAATGAGAAATACACTGATTGATCAGATGAAGATTTTTCATCAATCCAGCTAGCAGCTTTTGCTAAAGAAACATCACCTGGTTTAGCATCTTTAAAAAGAACTAATCCATTCTTACCACGTTTACCAAATAACATATCCGGTTTTGCAACTAATGTCTTTTCATTCAACCAAGACGCAGTTTTTGCAGCCTCTTTAAGTTCTGATCCATTTTGAACCATAACAGTCTCATATGCATAAGTAAAATCTGGAAAATATTTATCCCAGTGCTTTGCTAAGATTGACTTAGCATCATATTCTCGTATCGCTTTTTGAGCCATAGAAACTCCCTATTTTGATATTTGGGAAGCATGTTAACATAGAATACCTAACAGCCCTCTTCTATTTATAATTAATATTAAATAGATTTATTTACTGTTTAGATTTGTAACGATTGCCTTATATATTGGTCTATATTTGTAACTTATAGTTACATTATTTTTGTCGTTATAGCTAAGATCTTGTTCCAATAATCGATATTTATCACACTTTTTTATCCCATAGAACTGTAATCTTTCAGCCATTAAATCTTCATTTGAAATACAATTCACACCTCTTGTTTTTAACTCGTATGCTAATTCTTTTGCCACATGCATTTTTCTTGCAAAATGCTTGTGAGGATTTTCAATGAATAAATAAAGCTCTCTGTTAAACAACACTACAATGAAATTAATTGATAAAAATAAAGCTGATAAAGCAAATATAGTTTTATATTTTGTTCTAAAAGGTTTCAAGCGCACTCTGTATGCTGCATAAAATGTTTGTGCACTTAAAGGTAGAGCTATAATTAAGTATGGTGCAAAATTTTCAATCACTATATTTTGTCTAAATGATAATAAAAGAGAAATTACCAAGGGCACAGTAGATATAAACCATAGAATGTTAATATCCTTAGATAAAAATCTTCGGTAAAGTATATAAAAAATATAAATAAATATTACAGGTGTGAATATCGCAGCATATAAACCTATCGTATCTATTAAGTGTCCTTCTGGTGAACCCTCTGTTTTTATTCCATACAAGAATATAGATATGATTAAAAAAGCTATGTTGGCTACCAGGTATAATCTATCCTTTTTATATAAAGAATAGATTATTAGACTGATAAATAGATAAATAAACACTCCATCCAATAAACTAAAAAGAAATAATAGCGGATATGTGTATTTAATCGAAAATCTCTCATATATATACACAAACAATAATAGCCCAAAAATAATCAAGCCCGCGCTATCCACTAACAATGCCGAACTAAGCACTCCAGGTAAGAGTATAAATATTATAAGCAGCCAGATTCTATTTCTTGTATCCAGAAGATAATTTTTTGATATTTTATATAAAAGAAGCACGCTTAAAAAATGAAGTACTATCATTGGTGTTCTTAAAGCCAAGTCATTATTTCCAAAAATATGAAGCGACTGATTCACGATATATTGTATAAAAGAAAAATCTCCATACAACAAATCTGCTTCATGACTTGAAATTGATAATGTGGATGTTTGAAAAAGCAATATAACGACATCTATACTTAGTATACTAAATAAGATGAGTCTATGGATCATAACTTAAGAAAATTCCCTATAATCTCATAACCATATTCACTCATAATGGACTCCGGATGAAATTGCACTCCATAAATATTTTTATCTTTAATTTTCAATGCCATTATTTCATTATCATCCGTGCTAAAAGCTTTTGGCTCAACAAGTTCTGGTAAATTGTTTTTATCAACGATAAGAGAGTGATACCTTGTGGCGATAAACTCTTGGGGTAAGTCTTTAAATATTTCGCAAGCCCCCACCCTTTTCATTGTGGAAGTTTTCCCGTGCATCATATTTGTCGCACGTATAACTTTAGCACCGAATACTTGAGCAATACTTTGATGACCCAGACATATTCCTAAAATTGGCAGTTTATCCGCAAAGGATTTAATAACATCAAGTGTAACACCCGCTTCATCCGGTGATGCCGGCCCAGGAGATATAATAATTTTTTCAGGATTGAGTCTTTGAATCTCTTCTATGCTCATTTCATCGTTTCTGATTATCTTTAAATCAGCGCCTAACTCCCTGCAATACTGAACAATATTGTAAGTGAAACTATCGTAATTATCTATCATAAGTATCAAAATGTATCCTAATATTTCTATTGAAAGAAGTATATCTTTTTTGAGCTTAACTTAGAATCTGTTTTTTATTTGTTAATTGTTGCAAGTAATTGGAAATATTTATCAGTGAAAAAGTCACTAAAAATATCATTAAACCAGGGAAAAAACTCACCCACCATGCAATTTCAACCACATCTTTACCAGCACTTAGAATGGTGCCCCAACTCATTTGCGGTGCAACGATTCCCAGTCCTAAAAAACTAAGCCCGGATTCTGCAAGTATAGCACCGCCAACCCCAAAGGTGAAACTGACAAAATAGATAGGAGCAAGAATGGGCGCATAGTATTTAAATAAAATTTTGAGTTTTTTCACTTTTGCTATGTTTAAAATTTTGATATATGGCTGTGAAGTTATTTTAAAGCTCTCTGAACGAATGAGCCTTGCCGTAGTCATCCATCCGGTGATTGATATGATTACAATTAAGACCCATGCCGATGCATTCACATAACTCACTAATGCTAAAAGTAAGAAGAAAGTCGGGAAGGTCAAAAATAAATCTACAATCACTATAAACATTTTATCAACCCCGCCTCTAAGATAACCTGCTATAGAACCAAGAAGTAAACCGATGATAGAAGCTATAAAAGCACTTCCCACCCCAATAGTTAAGGAAACCTGCCCACCTTTCATAAGGCGGGCTAAAATATCCCTTCCCAACCTGTCTGTACCTAAAAAATGATCTAATGAGGGTGGAACTAATATTGAATCAGCATCTAAAGTATACGCATCTATATTATAAAATAGATGTCCGAAAAAAGAAAAGAGAAAAACTGAGAATAAAATAAGTATGCTAAAAAGTGGCATTTAATATAGCTTTTTATTTATTGTTTGATACCAAGAAGCGTTTGCATCATTTCATCTATAGTGGTTATCACTTTAGCTGCAGCACCATAGGATGTTTGATATTTGATTAAGTTTGTCATCTCTTCATCTATGCTTACTTTTGAAACTGAAAAATATTCCATCTCAACTGCATTAAACTGCGTATTTACTGTTTCATGTCTGCTAATTGCTGCATTGGTTACAGTTCCAACTTCTGTTGCAATAATATCAAACATACCGTATACTGATGATTGATAAGATGTAGATCCAACTTTAAAGTTTATATCTTCAAATTGTTGTTGCACCATGTCTAAGGCAACTCTATTATCACCGGCCACCGGTGTATAACCTGCTTTAATCCCGCTTGGATTATTTTTCAATGAACTATTTATACTGATATTACTTGCATTATTCCCATCAAAGAATCTATTCATCCCTAAAGCGCCGGCAAAATTTGTTCCTGTTGAAAACTTCTCATCACTAAGAGAATCTCTAATCGAAAAAGTGTAACCTTGAGACTCTTTTAATGGATCCAATGTGAATTCCACTGCATTTTCACCACTGGCAAAAGTAGCCCAATTAAAATTCAGGAAATCGTCGATATCATTATTGGCATTCCCATCAAGATTATCATCCACTGTGGCGATCATCTGACCCTCTATAGAATTAGATCCGCTTATTCCCGTCATGGTTGTGGCTACATCTATGTTGATTTCTCGAGAAGAGACTTCATTTCCATCTATATCATAAACAACTAAATCAAATGATCCTGTATTAATATTTAAATTTGAATTCATGAGTGAATCAGTTGGATTGAAATCTATAATATTTGAATTCATTCGTGTTGTCGCACTTGAAGCATAAATATTATTTGCAGACTCGATTAAACCTTGAGCAAAACCATCTAACTGAGCGATAGTGTTTTGCAGTATCCCATCTTTTGGAACACCGCTGGTAGTGTCTAATGTTCCACCGCGAAGGTCCAGCAATGCACCGATTTTACCACCTCTGATAGTTTCTTCCATTGGAATTAAAACACCATCTTGCCTTTCATAAGAAATTTCATAAAAGCCGGATGGATTTTTCTCATTTGAAACTCTGATGGGATGATACGTGTTTCCATCAACTATATTAAAACCGTTTATATTCATGGAATAACTTCCAGTGATGGTGTTTGACGCACTGTCAATCTGCATATTTGAGTCTATTTGTCCATAGTTGGTTTCAGCACCTATCAATCTTGCCATATCTCTTTCTAAAATATTTCTTTGATCTCTTAAATCATTAGCGTCATACAACTTACCTGCTTCAGCTGTGTCAATAGATCTATTTAAATTGGCAATTTTTTTTGCTAGTGCATTAACTTCATTAATATTCACTTCAATTTGATTATTTAACTGATTTTGCAACTCTGAAACTTGTGTTCTCGTTGACTGTATATGATTAGATAAAATTTCAGTTTGTTTCACCAAAGCTATTTTAATCGCATCATTGTCCGGGTTGTCAGAAAATGATTGCCACATATTATAATACTCTTGTAAATCAGCTTTGATACCCACTTCATCTATCTCTGGAAAATACGTGGATAATTGCTCAAGTGTCTGTTTTTCAAAATCAGAATATTCTTTTTTTGAATACGTATCTGTGTATCTATCAAATACAAAGTTATCAAACACTCTTTTTATTGTCTGAATTTCCACACCGTTACCAACATTACCGGGAGTTGTTGTTATTGGCGTTGCATTTGTTGCTATCACCCTTTGTCGGGTGTAACCGTCGGTTTCAGCGTTTGCAATATTATGCCCGGTTGTATTGATACCCACCTGGGCGGCATTTAATCCAGAGTATCCAATATGAAGGGCATTAAATATAGAAGCCATCTTAAACTCTCACTTCCAATATAGCTGCATTTTTTGAAGCAACTTTATTATAGCCTTGCATCTCAGTCGGCACCAATCTTTCTAAAAATGAATTGTATAAATTACTTACCGTGAGAACAAATTTAGCATATTTTTTATTAACATCTCTGAGCTTTGCCAACTCTATTTTTAATTCGTCAAGCGCTTTATGCTGTTCTTGATTAAGTAGCTCGGGAAGGTCTTTGTCTGGTTGTGTTGTCATTAGCTTAGAAATTTCATGATCTATCATAGCTTTTTTAGATTCAAAACCTTTAAGTTTTTCTTCTTTAAGTGATAATCTATCAAACTGCTGATCATTTTTAGCTTCTTTTATATCAGCTATATCAGATTCAGTAATACTGATTAAATCCCTAAGGTCTTGTAAAGCACCTTGTAAATGATGAGACAACATAATCCTACCCCTGCTTTATTATTTAATTACAATAACTCATCAGCAATTTTTTCTGAAAGTGCTTGTAAATTTATTTTATATTCTCCAGATTCAAGCGCTTCTTTAATACGCTCAATCTTACTCATATCCCCTTGCGAAGATACATTTGTGCCAACCTTCTTACCAACATCCTTATTTTCCGTAAGACTGTTAGTGTAGGCATTACGAACAGCAGAACTGTTAGCCTGTGAAATCATAATTTATCCTTTATTTTGCCAAAAGAGTTTTTTTCTATATGACTATATCGACAATTTTCTAAATAAATCAACTTTCCCGGCTTAAATAATCGTATAACATTTGTGAAAATCCAAAGCCGCCAGAACTTGCTTTAGAGAGTTCATCTCTATACATTGACTTATAGATTTTATCACCGGGATCATTTTGCTCCGAAAAGAGGTTTTTCTCATCTTTTGCAGCATTATCCATAATCATTTTGATTATCACTGCTTCAAAAGCATCTGTTTGTTCTTTTAAGGCAGCATTCTCTGCTTTTGGATCAATTTTTGGAGTTGTGTATTCTTGTGCTAAACCTTGTGCTTGCAAGGAAGTGGCTGCTAATCCGTATGTACTCATTATATCACCTTTAACTCTGCAGATATACTTCCTGCACTTTTCATAGTCTCGAGTATCGAGATTATGTCCTTAGGGCTTGCCCCCATCTTCTGCAATGAACGCACTAAATTTGCAACTGTTGTTGTGCCGTTTTTAGTGTAGAGTTCATTTTCGTTCAAGCCGATAACAAGAGAATCATCTATAACTATTGAACCTGCGGGCTTATTTGGATTCTCTGACTCAGATATCTTTATCGTTATATCCCCATGTGTCAACATGATAGGTTTAACCTCTATTCCCACACCAGCAATTATAGTTCCCGTTCTTTCGTTAATGATAATCCTGCTCTGAGGTTTATAATCCATATCTATATCTTGAATTTCTGCTAAAAATTCAATCATAGATTTATTATCGGGTTTTTGAAGCTTAATAGTTCTAGGATCCATCGCCACTGCCACTTGAGTGTTATACACAGCATTTATCGCCTTTTGAACTGCTACAGAATTTTTAAAATTTGACTCTTTAAGAGAAAGTGTTGCATGCTTTTTATGATAAAGGTCTATATTGACCTCCCTTTCAACCAAACCGCCTCCATAGACAAGACCGACCGTTGAATGTGACTCACTGCCGGCACCACGTTCATTTTTTCCACCGATAGTTATAGCACCTTGAGCAAGTGCATAAATCTTACCATCGACTCCTTTTAAAGGCGTCATTAATAGTGTTCCGCCTTCTAAAGATTTTGCATCACCGATAGATGAGACTGTAATATCAAATTTATCCCCATGTCTAGAAAATGGCTTTAATCTTGCTGTCACTACAACTGCAGCAACATTTTTAGATTTTATATCTATTGTGTTCATATCAATATTCATAGATTTCAACATATTTGCGATTGACTGAAGCGTAAACTTTGAAGTTGTTCCATCCCCGGTTTTTTTAAGACCCACAACCAAAGAATATCCAATAATCTGATTTTCCCGAACACCCACAATGTTAGCCACATCACTAATTTTTGTTGCGTAGATATTAATACAAAAAAGCAGTACCAGTATAAATGTTCTCATTTTAGTCCTTATGGACTTTAAATAGCAACAAGTATTCCACTAACTATTTATGCTCTATTACTTACTTATGATATTATTTCAAAAAAGTAGGAATTAATTTTATGAGAAAAAGAAACCTTTTTATTATCGTGCCGTTTTTCATTATACTTGTTGTCACATATATCAAATATAAAGAGGTTCCTTTTGAAGATTATCAAAATCACACTCTCTTAGAGATGCAAAAACATAATGACAAACTGGAAAAAATCACAGCCTCTTATGCCTCTAAACAAGGTATAGACGGTGCATATCAACAAAGACTATATGATTGTGCCGGTGGACTTATTTATACAAAAAGTTCAGATTTAACACTTAAAGATGTATTTGCAGAATGTAAAAATGACATTGACACTGCTAAAGAGCTTACATACTACAATCAATCTTGGCTTATGAAAGATTTTAACAAATACAGCGGAAGTTATTCACCGCTTCAAAAAATCATTCAAAAAACGCTCAAAGAACCTAAATCATTTGAAATGCTCAAAACAACACACGAGATGAGATTCTCAGACCCAAGACCTCATATGTTTGTTTCCATAGATTTCAAGGGTGCAAATATTCAAGGCTATATGCTAACTCGAAATATGTCCGCTAAGGTGGATGCTAAAACAAAAGAGATCTACGATATTAAATAATTACATTTAAGTATGTAAGAGTTGTATTACCAAACTTTTTAGATTTCACCACTTCAAAAGGGCCTATCTCTTTTGGAATCTCAAGACCGCTCATATGCTCTATAATAATCAATTTTACAAGTTCTGGCGGAATGGATTCTATAAGCTGTATCATTTTCTCATATATATCTTCCATCCCCTCTCGTATACTAAAAGGAGGATCTATATAAAAATACACATCTTCAGCTCTTTTTTTAAGCGTTTTAATCACTTCAGTGATATTTAAAAAACTATCCCCCGCAAAAACTTGACAAGAGGATGGATCAGTCTGAGAGATATTTTGCTTTAAGACTTTAAGGGCCTCTCGGTCTTTTTCCATAAAGAGTATATGAGAAGCTCCACGACTCAGCGCTTCAAGTCCTATAGATCCGCTTCCTGAAAAAACCTCAACAAAACTTGCATCTATGATATCAAACTGTATTGTGTTAAAAAAAGATTCCAAGACTATAGCTTTAGAACTTCTCGTTGTTTCCATAGAAGGAAGCTTTAAGGTTTTTCCCTTAAATTTTCCCATAAGAATTTTTTTTACAATAGCTTTATTTTTCATAGAATGCTTTCACTGCTTTAAGAATGTTTTGTTGATATTCTTTTGTCAGATATTCTATACGGTTTTCTAAAATATCAAAGTTTAATGGTTCTTCGCTAGCTGTTTCTTCTATGTTTGGCGATTTTGTTTTAACGATGGATTGGTACCTGTTTTCTAAAGCCAAAATAAGTTGAGATTTTGAAAATGGTTTAGTTAAGTCTGAACCTGCTTTAGAAGAGATGAGAAAGCACTTCTCATCCCCAACACAAGCCTCATCCCGGATCATAATATCACACTGTTTACTCGAGCATAAATATTTTGCTAAAAAAAGTTCTAAGGACTTTTGCAACAATGGCGACTTACATTCTATAGAAATTTTCAAGATGTATCCTTATAAATAGTGAAGAAAGTATATCACATCTCTTTTAAG
>JACNLH010000125.1:38172-50758 GCA_014381585.1 Candidatus Sulfurimonas ponti | reverse complement strand
TTAAAGCGGTACGCGAGCTGGGTTCAGAACGTCGTGAGACAGTTCGGTCCCTATCTTCCGTGGGCGTAGGAACGTTGAGGAGAGCTGACCCTAGTACGAGAGGACCGGGTTGGACGTGCCACTGGTGCACCAGTTGTTCTGCCAAGAGCATCGCTGGGTAGCTACGCACGGATGAGATAACCGCTGAAAGCATCTAAGCGGGAAGCCAACTCCGAGATGAACGTTCCCTGAAGTACGCTTGAAGACTACAAGCTTGATAGGCTGGATGTGTACGCAGAGTAATCTGTTTAGCTGACCAGTACTAATAGTACGTTTGTCTTTTTTATAGTTCATTTATTTGAACACAAATTCGTTCACTACCTTACTTAGTGTATATATACTAAGAGAAGAAAGATCCTTGAACGTGGTTATTTAGTTAGAAATGTTGAATTTAACAATTGATATACAATGAACTGTATAGTTACATACAAAGAATTATTTCTTTTAAGTGTACAATACACTCACTCAATAAAGACTTTTTTAAAGTTTCACTTGAATATATAGTAACTCTATATGTTTTAGTGAGACTTTGTCTAGGTGGCTATAGAGAGAGGGAAACGCCTGGTCCCATTCCGAACCCAGAAGCTAAGCCTCTCTTCGCTGATAATACTGCAGATTTCATTTGTGGGAATGTAGGTCGTTGCCTAGTTATTGTCTTTTTTACTCTTTTAATCCCCTTTTTTATTTTTATTATAAACTTAATTTGAACACCCTAATCAATTTACTTTACAAGTGCTCACTTATTTTCTTTTTATTTCATCTTATTTTTTTTAATGCTTTGTTTTATCAATGTATTATTGATAGGTCTATACTCCATGTGTGCTTAACTTCATCTAGGTTCACTTTTTCTAATCTATCTATAAAATAATCTTTTGTGACCTCTTTAGCTCCTAAGCTTTTTAAGTGATTTGTTGGAACTTGACAGTCTATGAAATCATATCCCCATTTTTTTAAGTGTTTGACTAAAATAGCATATGCTGATTTTGAAGCATCATTTTTGTTTGAAAACATTGATTCACCGCAAAACACCTTTCCTATAGTTAGTCCGTATAATCCACCCACAAGTTCACCATCTTGATAACTTTCTATTGAATGTGCTATACCCATTGAATGAAGTGCCTCATAGGCTTGAATTATATCTTTTTGTATCCATGTGCCATTTTGACCTTTGCGTTGCTTAGAAGCGCACTTTTGCATCACTAAGCTGAAGTTGGTGTTAAATTTGTATGTGAATTTTTTTAAACTTTTTTTTAAAGATTTACTGACTTTAAAATCATCGAGTTCCATAATAAGTCGAGGGTTTGGTGACCACCATAGAATCGGTTCATCTTTTGAATACCATGGAAATATACCGGATTGGTATGCTTTTATAATTCTTAGAGGGTTTAAATTTCCACCCCAAGCAACTATGCCGTTTTCATCAGCTTCGTTTGGATGTGGAAATGTAAATTGGTGTGGATCAATCTTTGGAATCAAGTTCAGTAAATGTCAGTGTTAACTCTTTGTCAAAATCAACATGAACATTCCCACCTTTTTTAAGTTTTCCAAAAAGAATCTCATCACTTAATTTATTTGTTATATTATCTTGAATATATCTTTTTAGCGGTCTTGCACCCATTTCTATTGAGTATCCTTGTTTGGCTATGTATTGTATAGCGCTATCACTTGCAGAGACTATGATTTTTTTCTTTTTAAGTTCTTTGTTTAATTCAGATATGAACTTATGTGCAATTGATTCCACCACTTCTATATTTAGCGAATTAAAGTCAACAATCGCATCTAATCTATTTCTAAATTCTGGCGTAAAGAATGACTTGAGTTCTTCATTTTTAGATAAAGATGAATCTTTATTGAATCCCATTACACTTCTGGCAGTTGCTCCAACATTGGATGTCATTATTAAGATGACATTTTGAAAATTTGCTTTGTATCCATTATTATCTGTCAGTGTGGCATTATCCATTATTTGTAAAAGGACATTTATAAGATCAGGATGCGCTTTTTCTATCTCATCTAAGAGAAGAACTGTGTAAGGATGCTTTTTAATCGCTTCAGTGAGCAATCCACCTTGCTCGTAACCGACATAACCAGGAGGTGCACCTACAAGTCTGCTTATAGCATGCTTCTCCATATATTCACTCATATCAAATCTCTCAAAATTAATATTCAGTATATCGCTCAAAGCAACCGCTAGTTCTGTTTTTCCAACTCCGGTCGGTCCAGAGAAAAGAAAAGAAGCTATAGGTTTATTTGATGGAGTTAGTCCTGCTTTTGATATTTTAATGGCTTTGGAGACTTCCAGAACGGCTTTATCCTGTCCAATCACTCTTTGTTTTAAGTCTTCATCAAGTGAAGATAAAGATAAAGCTTGGTCTTCGTTTATTTTTGAACTTTGAATACCGAGTATTGTTGCAATCGTTTTTTCAATATCAGAAGCACTGATCTTGGTTCTTTTGTTTTTCTTTAGGTGAAAAGATGCTGCTGTTTCATCAATCAGATCGATTGCCTTATCTGGCAGGAAACGGTCTGTTATATATCTTTTTGATAAAGAAACAGCAGTTTTGAGTGCTTGATCTGTATATGCAACGCTATGATGTTGTTCATATTTGCTTTTTAAACCTTGAAGAATTTTATAAGTGATTTTAGTGGATGGTTCATTGATGTCAACTTTTGAAAACCGTCTGCTGAGTGCCTTATCTTTTTCGAAACCATTTCTATATTCTGCATAGGTGGTCGCTCCCATACATTTTAGTTCACCGCTGGCAAGGGCCGGTTTTAATTGGTTCGCTGCATCCATTGTCCCACTTGTGGCACCTGCACCGATGAGTGTGTGTATCTCATCTATAAAAAGAATAGCATCCGGGTGAAGTTTAAGCTCATCCATAAGACCTTTTAAGCGTTTTTCAAAGTCCCCTCTGTATTTTGTACCGGCTAAGAGTGCACTTAAGTCAAGGGCAAAAAGTTCTGCATTTTTTATAATCTCAGGGACATTGCCAGCGACAATATCTAAAGCCAAACCTTCTGCTATTGCAGTTTTTCCAACGCCGGCTTCACCGACTAAGATGGGGTTGTTTTTCTTTCTTCTGCAGAGTATCTGTGTCACTCTTTTTATTTCATTATCGCGACCGATCACCGGATCAATTTTACCTTCTTTTGCTTTTTCCAGTAAGTTAATAGTATATTTTTTTAAATAACTGCTTTTTTCTTCATCTAATAATTCGTCATCACCCGTATGTGAAATCACTTCTAAAACATCTAGTCTAGAAATCTGATATTCAGTCAAAAGCATATGAGTGAAAGTATGTTTTTCTTCATATATAGCTGCAATTAAATCACCAATTTTGGCACTGTCTTGTTGCGCACTTTGTATATGTCGAATCATATTTTCAATCACTCTTGATAAAGCTACACTTTTGTAAGGGTCTGCATCAATATTATGGGGGAGTTCATCAATATTTTCTTCTATGTGTTTTGCTAAAAGCTCTCTCATATGCTCAACATTTCCACCGCAGACACTAATAATCTCTGCACCGTCTTTTGAAGCTAAGAGATGATAAAAAACATGTTCAATCGTTATATATTCATGGCGCATTTGTTTTGCAAAAAGCATAGATTTTTGAAAAACTTCATTTAAATTCTGACTTATCATTATTCTTCTTCCATTACAGCTTTAAGTGGAAAGCCGTTTTCTTTTGCATTTGTTATCACTTGCATAATTTTTGTTTCAGCTATCTGATGTGTGTAAACACCGCATAAGCCCCTTTGTGTTTTATGAACTTCAAGCATAATAGCTTCTGATTGTGTATAGGTTTTATGAAATATACTCATAAGTATCTCTATAACAAATTCCATAGATGTGTAGTCATCATTTAAAATAAACACTTTATATTTCTTGGGATGTCTTAAAATGATTTCACTCATTAATTCATGTTCTAAATTTGTTGCCATTTGTACCTACTTTGCCGCTTCTAAAAAGTCGTTTATGATATCTTGGGGATTTTCTAAACCGATGGATATTCGAATGAGTCCATCTGTGACACCAAGAAATTTTCTTGTATCTGTATCAAAATCTCTATAAATTGTTGAGGCCATATGAAGTGCCAAAGTTCTTGAATCTCCGATATTTGCTGTGAGTGTTGCAAGTTTTGTTTTATTTAAAAACTCAAATGCTCTTTCTTTTGTCCCCATATCTATAGTTAAAAGTGTTCCGCATCCTTGTGAAAAGTCACTTTTATATCTTGCATGATGAGGGTGTGATGTTAAACTTGGGTGGTTGATCATCAGTCCTTTTGCATCTAACTCTTTGGCAATGATCTCTACACTGCTGATAATTCTATCCATTCGCAATGGGAGTGTTTCAAGGCCTAGCATTGTTTGATAAGAGGCATGTGCATTTGCACTCATTCCAAAGTCTCTCATAGCTCTTTTCTTCGCATTTGGAATCAGTGCCATAGCTCCGGCACCTTTTATAAACTTATGAATATCTGCATATCTAGAGGTTTTAAATTTATCATCAGCATCATTTATAGCGCGAAACACTGCACATCCGCCAAGTGCCGAGGCATTTCCCGAGATGACTTTTGTAGTTGAATACACCACTATGTCAGCGCCAAGTTTTAAAGGCTGTATACTCATGGGTGTGATAGTGTTGTCCACCATTAAAACAACTTCTGCATCGTTTGCTATTTTTGCAATTGCAGGGATATCAGGAAGTCTCATATTTGGATTTCCGACACTCTCAAGAAAAATTATTTTTGTATTTTCAGTGATTGCATTTTTAATATTGTCTAATTCATCAACATCAAAGAAGCTGGTGCTCACTCCAAAACGCGATAAAGTTTCATGAAAAAGTGCATACGTTCCGCCAAACAATCCGCCGATAGAGATAATCTCATCTCCGGCAGACACTATAGACATCACAGCAAGGGTTGTCGCACCCATACCTGAGCTTGTAGCCACTGCTCCGATTCCTCCATCCATTTTGGCAAGGATTGACTCAAGTTTAGCTGTAGTTGGATTCCCCATACGGGAATAAAGCGGTTTTTTTACACTTCCATCAAATATCCCCTCCCCGATTTCTGCTGTGCCATATGCAAATGATGCTGAAGAAGTTATAACCGGACTGACAGCCCCTTCTTTATTTCCAACACTTTGCACAAAATCTGTAGAATATTTTTCAAAATTATTCATATATAGTCACCTTTTTAATAATGAAAAGATTATAGCAAAGTAGAGATAATTATAAGATATAATTTTTGGGTGTTGAAAAATACAGAAAAAATCTCTCAGGCTGAAGTGAAGTTTTTAGTGAATTGTTTTTTAGTCTAAGATAACTCTGTCTTTTCCTTCTTGCTTTGCTTTGTGCAAAATCATCTCTGTGTGATCAACAATCTCGTCTAAAGACTCGTCCGAATTCATTGTGGCCCCAACAGATATTGTAAATCGGATCTCTTTATTTTCATTTACCAAAAAATAGCTTTTTGCCACGGATTCTCTTAGCCTTTCAAAGATCTCTTTTGCACTGAATCTATTGATATTTTTTAAAACTATACAAAATTCTTCACCGCCGAATCTTGCCACTAAATCCCGGTGGTTTGTTGCCGATGTCAATATCTCTGAGAGATGTATGATTATTTTATCTCCGATCTCATGCCCATAGATGTCGTTTATATTTTTGAAATTGTCAATATTTATCATTCCCAGTGCATATTTTTCAGTATTTTGTGACACTTCATTTATATAATCACTCATATGAGTGAAAAAATAATTACGGTTGTAAAGACCTGTTAAATAATCTCTGTTTGCATGATTTATAATGAGGTTTAAGTTTTCCAGTGATTCGATGGTGTTGTTGATTCTGCAAGAAAATTCCTCTTTTAAAAAAGGTTTTCGTATATAGTCATTTGCTCCATGTTTTAAAAACATTGCATTGATTTCATCATCTTCATTAGAAGACAAAGCAATGATGCTTAGCTCATCTTTTGTATAGTTTTTACGTATTTCAAGTGTGAGTTCGAGACCATTCATCACGGGCATACTGTAATCTGTAAGCACAAGAGAAATATTGCTATCTGTGTCTAAAATCCCAAGAGCTTCTTCACCATGTGCAACTGTGATTACTTTAAAAAACAGATTCTCAAGTAATATTTTCATATGTAAGCGGGTCACCATGGAATCATCAACAAC
Organism: Candidatus Sulfurimonas ponti; assembly: GCA_014381585.1. Taxonomy (GTDB): domain Bacteria; phylum Campylobacterota; class Campylobacteria; order Campylobacterales; family Sulfurimonadaceae; genus Sulfurimonas; species Sulfurimonas ponti. The sequence continues at coordinate 44,533 of JACNLH010000125.1, read as the reverse complement.
GAGAACTGTGTGCTGCTTGTTTTTATGAAGTCTATGAATGGCATTTATAATATAGTTCATATCATTCATGCCGCCTTTTGTGACATAGTCGATAATCTCTTTTTGAAGGATCTTTTTTCTAAACTCTTTGTCGATATTTCCACTAAGAACGATTACGGCTTGCTCTTTTTTAAGCACATAATCAACTATTTCACCATTTGGAGCATCCGGAATATTTAAATCTACAAGAGTTACAAAGTATTTGTAGGCATTGATAAAGAGTTTGGCTTCTTTAAATGTATAAGCTATGTCGACGTCAAACTTGAGTGTTGCTTTTATCTTTTTTGCTATGAGTTTTGCAAGTGTTTTATTATCTTCAACGACTAGTATTTTTTCCATATTTTTTCCAGATATTTATCAATAGATTTTTATCCATTTTACTACAATTTATCTATATTTACATCTATTAAGGCTACTATCCGTTTTATGAATTACTTAAGTGTTACTATAGATAAATTAAAAGCAAAACAAAATGTTTTTTTAACCGGTGGAGCAGGGGTTGGAAAGACCACCATCACCCGTGAAGTTATTAAAGTGTATGAAGAAGATGCTAAAAAAGTTGCCAAACTCGCTTCAACAGGAATGGCGGCGACTCTTATCGGCGGACAGACGCTTCATAGTTTTTTTGACTTAGGTATCGCTTCTTCGCTTGAAGAGTTGGAAAAAAACTCAAAACTCTTGATAAAGAAAAAAACTAAAAAACTTATCCATGCAATTGACTTGGTTGTCATTGATGAAATATCCATGGTCAGTGACACACTTTTTGAGATGATAGCACTAAGACTCGAACAAAGTGATTTTGCTGGTTCTCTTTTAGTTGTTGGCGATTTTTTACAACTTCCTCCTGTTGTAAGGGGGAATGGTGAAGTTATGTTTGCTTTTGAGTCATCTGCATGGAAAAACTGTGCTTTTGAGATGATAGAGTTGACTCATATTTATAGAACAGATGATAAACGCTTTATCGAGTTGCTGCACCATATTCGTTACGGGTTTATTGATGAGAATATACATAATCATTTAAATGAATATATCAAGCCTCTTGGAGATAATTTAAATGAATTCACCTTTCTTTTTGGAAAAAACAATTCAGCAAACTTACATAACAAAAAGCAGTTGGAACACATTGATGAAGAGCCATTTGTTAAAGAAGCCCAAATTATCAAACATCTTACAAGTGTGAATGATAATGAGATAGATAGATATATGTCTGATGCAAGAATAGAAAAAGAGTTAGAGTTAAAAATAGGTGCACCTGTTTTATTTACGAGAAATGCATGGAACTATTTTAATGGTGAAAGAGGCATAGTTGTAAATAAAGACGCTACATATATTTATGTGCAAAAGTCTGATGGAAAAATTGTGAAGCTTGAATCTGTGGCGATGAGTAAAAGCATGTGGAAGGAGAAAACAGTGGATGGCAAGAAAGAGATGCTTGAGGAGAATCTCTTCAGTATTTACCAATACCCTATAAAACTTGCCTTTGCAATCACTATTCATAAGTCTCAAGGTATGAGTATAGAAGATCTGATAATCGACACAAATGAGATTTTCGCACCTTCTCAGTTTTATGTGGCGCTCTCAAGAAGTTCAAAGCCCTCAAGGCTTAATCTTATTGCACCGCGATGCCAATGGTATGACTTAGCTTTTGTAAATCAAAAAGCTGTGACATTTGTTAAGGGAGAGAAGTGTTAAGAAATGTAGACAGAGGTGTTTTATATATGCTTCTTGGTGCTTTGATCTCAGCACTCAACGGGGCATTGACAAAAATATTGTCTGAAGATATGAGTGCCTTGGAAATTGTTTTTTTCCGTAACTTGATCGGTGTTGTCATAATTTTGTATGCATTAAAACACACTGCTCCAAAACTCACTGGCGGCAAATTGCATTTACTTATCATCCGTGGTGTTTTTGGCTTTTTAGCAATGATACTTTTCTTTTACACCATAACAGTCATCCCTCTTGGTGAAGCGATAACCTTAAACAAAACTTCACCGCTTTTTGGAACTGTATTGGCATTTTATCTATTAAAAGAGCATCTTGACATTAAAACAGTTGTGGCACTTTTAATCGGGTTTTTAGGAATAGTCTTAATTACGAAACCTTTTGGATTTATGATTTCCTATGAGCATTTCTTAGGGATACTTGGCGGTTTTTTCGCAGCGGCTGCCTACACAACGATTAAAAAGATAAAAGATATGTATGATGCAAGAGTTATTGTTCTTTCTTTTGTAGGAATCGGGACCGTGTTGCCGGCTATGCTTTTTTCACTTGCACCTTATGTGGATGCTCCAGATTCATTGCAATTTCTTTTTCAGGAATTCACAATGCCAAATTCAGTGTATTTATGGTCGATGATAGGGTTTATGGCTTTAATTTCAACACTTTCTCAATGGCTCCTTACAAAAGCATACAGTGCTTCAAAGATAGCCATCATCGGGGTTATATCTTATACCAACATCCCATTTGCCATAGGTTTTGGATGGATGCTTGGAGATAAGTTTCCAGACGCTTTGACATTCACCGGAATCGCTCTGATTGTTTTGGGTGGAATCTTGGTTTCAAAAGCTAAAAAGCAGTGATCTCTTCGAGCTTTGGAATGGAGTCTGCAGCTCCTTTTCGTGTCACACATAGGGCTGAGGCCTTCACTCCCATCTCTAAACATTTTTTTATTTCACTGCCTCGTGAGAGTTCAGCGAGAAAGTAGCCTATAAAAGTGTCTCCTGCACCTGTTGTATCTATAGCTTTCACCTTCAAAGCCGGCACTTTGATTTGCCGGGTATTATCAGCGTATATGACACCGCTTTTTCCTAAAGTCAAAATTATACGGCTTTTTGGATAGAGCTTTTGCATGGCATGAAGTATCGCATCTGTGGAGTTTTCATTTGTCAGTGTTTGGGCTTCGATCTCGTTGAGTATGAAGATATCCACAAGTTCCAGGGGATAGTTTTTTATCGCATCTGTTAGAGGGGCCGGATTAAATATGACAGTGAGATTTTTATCTTTTGATTTCAGCAGTATGCTCTCAACAGCATTTGTCTCATTTTGCAAAAGTAAAAAGTCTTGATTTTGAGCAGATTTGAGAACTTCATCTATGGTGTCATCGCTGAGAGTCCGGTTTGCGCCTCCATGGATGATAATAGCATTTTCACCATCTTTATTCACCTGAATAACTGCGTGTCCGGTGGGTGTGTCCACTGTTTTAATGAGACTTGTGTCGACTCCGCTTTTTTGCAATTTTTCTTTAAGCCATATTCCATCTTCACCGACTTGTCCTGCATGAAGCACCTTGGCCTTTGCTCTTGCTAAGGAGATAGACTGATTTGCACCTTTGCCTCCGCCAAATACAGTGTAACTCTCACTGTTTAATGTTTCACCGGGTTGTACAAAATGTTCCACTTCATAGACATGATCTATATTGATAGAGCCGAAATTAATTATTTTCATGAATCTTTATCATGTTCTGTATGATAAAAATTTTTCACATTAAGCGAAAGTTGTTTTAGGCGTGCTGTGACTTTTTCATTCACTTTATCCGCTTTAACACCGGTTAAAATCTCCATACCTTCATCAATGGACTTAACAGCATAGATAGCAAAGTTTTTTCTTTTCACCGCTTTGAGCACTTCTGACTTTAGCATAAGATGTTTGACATTGCTTTGGGGGATAATAACTCCATAAGATGCTTTTGGATCCTTGCGCATACAAATGTCAAAAAAGCCTTCGATTTTTTCATTTACACCACCGATAGGCTGAATCTCTCCAAATTGATTCACCGAGCCTGTGACAGCGATGTTTTGCTTAATCGGAAGTTCTGAGAGAGATGAAAGAAGTGCGTATAACTCAGTTGATGAAGCGCTATCCCCGTCAATCATTCCATAGGATTGCTCAAACACAAGCGAAGCGGATAAGCTTAGAGGAATATCTTTAGCGTATCTTGAACCGATGTATGCGCTAAGAATCATCACACCCTTAGAGTGAAGCGGACCGCCGAGTTCCACTTTGCGTTCAATATCTATGATTTCGCCTTTACCGATTCTGGTTCTGGCGGTTATGCGTGATGCCAGACCGAAGGCGTGACCGCCGATAGAGATGTAGGTGAGCGCATTAATCTGACCGACAAGCTCTCCGCTGAGATTAATCATAATGCTGCCTTCATCTATCTGTTCATAAAGCTTCATTTGAATGCGGTTTTGCCGCTGCGTTTTTGCATGGAGCGCTTTTTCAATATCACTCTTTTCTATCGCTTCATGTTTGGCTTTATTTGCATAATAGTCGGCCTCTTTTAAAAGATCAGCAAGAGTGCGCAGATGGGTGGAGAATTTCAGAGAGTGAGAAACGTCACGTGAACTCTGCTCTATCACTCGTCCTACAGCTTCTTTTGTCAAAGGAAGAAGTTTGTCGTTTTTTGAGATGGTTCCAATCATACGGGCATAAAGCTGAAGATTTTTATCACTGCGGGGCATCTCGTCCTCAAAATCAGCATTGACTTTAAAAAGTTCTTTAAAGTCAGGGTCATAATGGTGAAGAAGATAGTACAAAATCCTTTCACCAATGAGCACAACCTTGACATTAAGAGGAATTGCTTCTGGTTCAAGAGAGGTTGTGCTGATAAAGGAGTATTGTTCTGAGAGTGATTGTATCCGTATCTCTCTTGCAAGTAAAACGCGTTTAAGTTCTTCATAGGCGAAAGGTTTCATGAGAAGTTTTCTTGCATCTAGTAGAAGATAGCCGCCATTTGCTTTATGCAGAGCCCCTGGTTTTATCATAGTGAAGTCAGTGACGAGCGTGCCGACTTGAGACATATGTTCAATTTTACCGATGAGGTTTTGGTAGATTGGATTATCCTCATAAATAATAGGTGCATTGGATTTTTTCTTGTGAGAAACAAAAAGATTGACTTTATATCTTTCAAAAGACGGAGTGTAAAGCTCTTGCATAAATGCAGGCATATTTATATTTTCGGGTTTACTGAGAAAATCTTTCACATTGCGGATCACATCATCTTGAAGGTCATCGAGATAATGACGTATCTTATCTGAATCTTTGTATTTGTTTCGAACTTCCTCAATGAGTAAGCCCACTGCTTCTTTTGTAGTTTTTGTTTCAAGTGCTTTGAACTCTTTTTGCAGTTCTTTAGTCAGTTGTGTCACATTATGCAGCCCCTCTTTAACTATAAGCTCAAAAGCAATCATTTTATCGGTGATCTCTTGCTTTTCTTTGCCTTTAATAGCAGCATATTCCGCAGCTGAGAGTATCTTACCGTTGACTATAGGTACAAAAGTGACATGTGTGGTTGAGGATGCATTCATAGAAACATCGTGTTTACGTGCTTCTTTTTGCAAGTGTTCAAATATATCTGTTTGTTTATCCATATATTTTTGATTTATGGCATCTCTTTGCTGATTGTAGTCATTTGTCTGAAAAACTGTGGGGAGAATTGTCTGAAACAACTCTATAAGCTCATCAATGTCATCTTTAAATTGGCTTGCTGCTCCAGGTGCCAATTCGATTGCGACAGGTTTCTGCCCGTTTTGAAAGTTGTTGACGTAGCACCAGTCATTGGGAGTGCTCTCACGTTTTGCTTTTGTTTTTAAAAGATTGAAAATTGCAGAATGCTTACCTGCCCCCGATGGGCCCATAGCAAAAAGGTTGAAACCCTCTTGATTTATATCTGCACCGAAATGAATTGTATCTAAAGCATTTTTTTGCCCAATCGGCCGTTTTAAAAGTTTTAATTCAGCAGTTGTGTCAAATGAAAAAGGTTTTGTGTCACAGCTATTGTAAAGCTGAGATATATTTAGAGAATCAATCATTAAAATCCTTTTTAATAACTAGCCTTTTTATAAATTATACTCTCACTTTTCAAAAAATAACTTAAAGGCTCTATTAAGTTGTATTGGAATAAAATTGTTCAAGAGCTAGGGAAGAGTCACATAAACTTTTGAAGGTTTGATAAAATGAAACGTCTGCTTGTTGTATATTTTTTACTGCTTAGTTCATTGTATTGTGCTCCCTCGACGATAGTCACACTGGAATTAAGAGGTGCCATAGGTCCTGCAAGCAGTAAGTATATTCAAGATGGTATGTTATTTGCAAAAGTGCAAAACGCTGACTTTGTTCTCATAGAACTTGATACTCCTGGAGGCCTTGCCACCTCAATGCGTGAGATGATTCAAGAGATTACAAACAGTTCCATTCCCGTTGTGACTTATGTGTCTCCAAAAGGCTCGAGAGCTGCGAGTGCGGGAACTTATATTCTTTATGCTTCTCACATTGCGGCAATGGCACCGGGGACAAATTTAGGTGCGGCGACTCCTGTGAG
>JACNLH010000125.1:0-37528 GCA_014381585.1 Candidatus Sulfurimonas ponti | reverse complement strand
TTTGCCTTTGCCTTTGGTTCATTTTTACTCTTTGATGCAGACACATTGGGAAAGACTGTTTCCATCCCTTTGATTGTGGCTCTGACTCTGGTCAGCTTAGCATTTTTTATATTGATTATGAAACTTTTTCTAAGTTCACGCAATACAAAGATTGTCACAGGCTCAGAGGAGATGATTGGAATGACAGGTGAAGTTATAGAATGTAAAGAGGGCTCTTATCTGATTCATTGTCATGGTGAAACATGGAATGCGACAAGCAAGAGCAGTTTAAAAGTCGGTCAAAAGGTTCAGGTTATAGAACTTTGCGGACTTGTGTTAGATGTAGAACCTATAAAGGAGTGAGACATGTATTTTGATATACCGATAACAGGGATATATACAGTTATGTTTGTGCTGCTGTTCTTAGGAATGGCTATCCGTATTTTACGAGAGTATCAACGCGGGGTTATATTCACGCTTGGACGTTTCACGGGGGTGAAGGGTCCGGGTTTGATTATACTTATTCCCTTTATTCAACAGATGGTGAAGGTTGATTTACGGACTATTGTTCTTGATGTTCCGACACAAGATGTGATCTCTCATGATAATGTCTCTGTGCACGTGAACGCTGTTGTGTACTTTCGTGTCATTGATCCTGAGAAAGCGATTATTCAGGTGGAGGACTTTTACACGGCAACAAGCCAGTTGGCTCAAACGACACTTCGTTCTGTTCTTGGCGGGCATGAACTCGATGAGATGTTGGCAGAACGTGAAAGACTCAACACCGATATTCAAGAGATACTTGATAAACAAACGGATGCATGGGGGATTAAAATCTCAAATGTGGAGATTAAACATATAGATTTAGATGAAAGTATGGTGAGAGCAATCGCCAAACAGGCAGAGGCTGAACGTGAGCGTCGTGCAAAGGTCATCAATGCCAAAGGTGAAGTCGAAGCGAGTGAAAATCTGCTTGCCGCGGCAAATAAACTCAGTGAAAATGATTTAGGGATACAGTTGAGATATCTTCAAACTATGAGTGATATATCCAATGATAAAACCAATACAATCATCTTCCCGTTTCCCGCAGATTTGAACAAATTCTTTAAGGGCTCGTAATGATTTATGAATTATCCAACCCTCTCACTAAGACTTTAGTGACGCATTTAAGAGATCAAAGGCAAGATGCTATACGTTTTAGACATACTATTTCAGAACTTACGAAGCAGCTTGTGTACGAAGCATTGAAAGATTTTCCTTTAATCGAAAGAAATATAGCAGTATGGCAGGGCGATGGTGCTTTCTTCACAATAGATGAGGAAAATATAATGGTGGTGACAGTTCTAAGAGCCGGAATGCCTATGCTTGATAGTGTTATGGAGTTATTGCCTGATGCAAAAGCTGGGTTTTTAGCAATGAAAAGAGATGAGACAACGCATAAAAGTGTGCTTTACTACGAGAGACTTCCTGAGTGTAAAGGAAAAACAGTTCTTTTAGTTGATCCAATGCTTGCAACCGGTGGATCGATGGTTGATGCTTTAGATTTAATCAAATCCCGGGAACCATCAAGAATTATAGCATTAAATATTATAGGCTCGCCAGAGGGCTTGGGGCATGTGAATTCTTCTCACTCTGATGTTGATATCTATATCGCTCAGATTGATGAAAGGCTCAATGATGATAAATACATCATTCCCGGTTTAGGCGATGCAGGGGATAGGGCTTACAACACTGTCTGATTAAAATTCAAAAGTGTCAAAATTCCCCTTTGGCGAGAGTATGATGACTTTTGCAAATCTATGTTTATTCAGTTTTATTCTTTTTAATTTTTCAAAATCCTCATTATCTAAACCGTAAACTATAGAGTCCACCAAGAGTAACCACCATTGCTCATATAGACTGAAATTTTTTTCAATTTTTTCATTTTTTTCATCAATCACTTCTTGAATATGCCTATGTAATGCATGAATAATCCATGTAGCATCGCCATTACAATCAGTGTAAGTGTATATGTTGGATTCTTTTGCAACCGGGGTGAATGTAAGGCTCAAAAAATCACATATAGAATACGACTTTTTTGTTGATATTTTATTTGTATGTTTTTTTAGTATTCTTTTGACTCTTTTGTTTATCCCTATAATATCTTGTGCATTTACCGGTTCTGATAGAGTGACAGATATATGGGATGAATTTGAATATGGATTGCATTTGAAATTCTCAATAAGCTTCTTAATACTTTTAATAAGATGTATCTCAAGGTTTTCGATACTGATGAGGTTTTTACCGTCAATATAGTTACGGTTGAGTCTTCTAACTTCAACAGCTATCTTTTTATCGAGTAGAAAATCAGGTGTGACATTTCCAAGCGGTTCATATTCCACTTGGGTGCACTGCAAAGTTTGTAAATATTTTCTAGCTCTTAGTTCGTCTTTGTTCTCTTTTTTGTTCATAAAGTTACTTATCAGCCTTTACTTTGAAATGATAATATTTATGATTTAAATAAGAACTGACATCTTGAACTTCTTCTTCAAACCAACCGGTGTTCGTACCATTGGCGCAAGCATCCACCATAGTGTTTAGTTTTTCAAAGTTATTGACTTTATCTTTTCTATATTTAAACTTTTCGACATTATGACATTTTGTGCAATCATTTTCATCAAATAATTGTTTTGCAGTATGCATATCAGCATAAACATTGTTTGTAAAAAGCAAGAGAGAAGTGCAGATGATTAATTTATACATTTTATATCCTTAAGAGTTGAAATAAAGCTGCCTATATTCTACTCCTAAATGATTAATCTAAAATTATAATAATAAGTTATGTGAGTATTATAAATAAGATGTGAATAATTTCAATGATTCTTAATTAATAAGCAACTACTTAAAGAATTATTATACGATATACCGTATAAAATATTCATTTTAATTTGTGTAGTGTATATTATTTATATTATAAGATACAATAAATATAATATTATATACATTATAGCTAAATTTAATACGTTTTAAATGTATATTTAAGTGTTTAAAACGTATAATCATTCCGAGAAAAATCAATAAACTTGGGGAGAATGAATGAGCGTATTAACACAAAGTGAAAGAGATGGTTTGGATGAAGTGTTTTTATCGATTAATGCAAACAATAAGAACTATATAAAAGTATTTAAAGAGTTGTTTAACCTTGCTGCATTCAAGTATGTTGTAGCGTATTGTAAAAATGTCAAGCAGTATAAAAGAGTTTAAGAATTTTTATTTGAAGAAGAAATCCCCACAAAAGTGGGAATTTAAAAGAAGTGCTAAGTGCTTATAGTAAAATAAATACTATAAAACACCCACTTTATTAACATGTTTAAACATGCTGGCTAAAGTAGCGATTATAAATCGCCCTCATGTTTACCAAGATACTCAGCAACACCTTCAGTTGTGGCTTTCATACCTTCATCGCCTTTTTTCCAACCAGCAGCACATACTTCACCATGCTCGTCAGTGAACTGCATTGCATCGACCATACGGATCATTTCATCAATATTACGTCCAAGTGGTAAGTCATTTACAACTGCGTGACGAACAACACCTTTTCCATCTATTAAGAATGAACCGCGTAAAGCCACTGATTCACCAAAAAGAACATCGTAATCTCTAGAAATTTGTTTAGTAAGGTCAGCTACAAGAGGGTAACCAACACGTCCAATTCCACCATTGTTGATTGGAGTCTCTCTCCAAGCAAAGTGAGAAAATTGAGAATCCACTGAACAACCGATAACTTCAACACCACGATCTTTAAACTCTTTAAGTCTGTGATCAAAAGCAATCAATTCTGATGGGCATACAAAAGTGAAATCCAATGGATAGAAAAATAAAACAGTACCTTTTTCACCCATGTTTTCTGATAATTTGAAGTCCTCAACGATTGAACCGTCACCTAAAACTGTTGTTGCTGTAAAGTCTGGAGCTTGATTTGTTACGATCATGTATATATCCTTATGTGTTAATTAATTTATGGTGGAATTTTAACTGAATAAAATTAATGAAATGTATATGATACAAATCTAATATAATCATTTAAGGATAAATTTTATCTTTTATAACCCTAGGATTCATAATATTAAATACTTATAGATAATTATTATCCCTTAAGTTTACAAGGAGTACAATTAAAAATAAACAAAAAGGAATAGATTATGAGACAGTATGAAATGTATAAATGTAATAAATGCGGAAATGAAGTGGAAGTGCAAAATGTTGGTGGTGGTGGTGAGCTGCACTGTTGTGCTCAAGCTATGGAGATGATTACAGAAAATTTAACGATGGTTAATTTACTAAAAGCATTTGCCGGTGAATCACAAGCTAGAAACAAGTACGAATACTTCGCAAAAGTTGCTCAAAAAGAGGGTTATAGAGATATTGCAGAACACTTTCAAAGAGCTGCAAATAATGAAAAACAGCATGCGAAATTGGAACTTGCTTTAAATAATAGAATGGCATCAGGTTTAGAGGACAGTTTTGGAGATACAAAAGCAAATCTTCAAATGGCAATAGACGGTGAAAGTTATGAAAACACCACTATGTATCCTGATTTTGCAGAGATTGCAAAACAAGAAGGTCATAAGGAGGCCGCTACATTATTTTCAGGAATCGGAAAAGTGGAAGTGGAACATGAAAAAATGTTTCAAATGCTATTAGACAGACTCGAAGCCGGTGCGGAATTTGTAAGTGAAGATGAAGAAGAAGCTTGGATTTGTGAAGTGTGCGGCCATGTACACTATGGAAAGAAAGCCTTAAAAACTTGTCCTGTATGTAAACATGGTGAAGAATACCAATCAAGGTTGAATTCGAAAAAGTAGATTTAGCTATAATTACATCGATTTATGAGGCGAGACCTCGTATCTCAATAAGGAAAATCGATGACAAAAGAGTATATATTCACCTCTGAGTCTGTAACAGAAGGGCACCCTGATAAGATGGCAGATCAGATTAGTGATGCAATTTTGGATTATATAATTGAGAGAGATACAGATGCACGTGTTGCGTGTGAAACTGTAGTATCTAATGGTTTTTGTGTAATTGCAGGCGAATTGAAGACAACGGCGTATGCCCCTATGCAGGAGATTGCAAGAAAAGTTATTCAAGAGATAGGATACACAGATGCAACCTATGGTTTTGATTATCGTGCGGCTGCAGTTTTAAATGGGATTGGTGAACAGTCTCCTGATATCAACCAAGGAGTTGATCAGGATGGCGGTGCGATAGGTGCCGGCGATCAGGGTATGATGTTTGGTTACGCTTGTGATGAGACAGATGTTTTAATGCCTCTGCCGATTCATTTGGCACATCGCTTAACGCAGAGATTGGCTTTAGTGCGCAAGGAGGGTTTGGTTCCTTATTTACGTCCTGATGGAAAAGCGCAAATAAGTGTGAAATATATTGGCGACAAACCGGTTTCAGTTGAAACCATAGTTATATCAACACAGCATTCTCCGGATGTTTCTCAAGAGCAGATTCGTATGGATATGATTGCTGAGGTGATAAAAGAAGTGATTCCTGCTGATATGATGAATGATGACACTGTTATACATATAAATCCAACAGGAAAATTTGTAATCGGCGGACCTCAAGGTGATGCAGGACTAACAGGTAGAAAAATTATAGTGGATACATATGGTGGCTCATGCCCTCATGGCGGCGGTGCTTTTTCAGGTAAAGATCCCACGAAGGTGGATAGGAGTGCAGCTTATGCCTGCCGTCATATCGCAAAAAATCTTGTAGCATCGGGAGTGTGTACAAAGGTGACACTGCAAGTGGCGTATGCTATTGGAGTGGTGCAGCCTGTCTCGATAATGGTGGATACGCACTCAAGTGCTAAAGTAAGCGAAGAAAAAATAGAATCTTGTGTACGAGATCTTTTTGATCTTTCACCAAAAGGGATTATAGATTCTTTAGATTTGCTTCGTCCTATCTATAGACGCACCGCGGCATATGGCCATTTTGGCCGTGAAGAAGAAGGCTTTAGCTGGGAGAGAACAGATAGGGTTGATGAGATTAAAAACTATTTAGATTTGTAACTTTTGATTAATTTGTATCTTTATCCAGTTACTTTTAGCTACATTTAAAAATCTAAAGTGTATAGTCTATTTTATAAATTATATAGGAGACGAATATGTCAGTAATAATTAACGATACGTGTATTAACTGTGGTGCTTGTATAGACGAATGTCCAGTAGAAGCAATTGTAGATGAGGATGATAATCCACAAGATGAGGATATCTATTACGTATATAGCGATAAATGTGTAGAATGTGTTGGACATCATGATGAGCCGGCGTGTGCCACTGCGTGTCCTACTGAAGGATGTATCACATGGGATCAAGTAGGCGAAAGCCCTTCTCACCGTGATGATATCACACAAGATCAAAGAGATAACTTTCAACCTGTTGTAGAATAGATATAGTTTTGTAGGAATTTTTTCCTACAAACTCTTAAAACACCAAAACTTTATTTCTAAATAAAAACTTCTTAAAAACATTAACCCCCAAATAAAACATAAATAATTTTTCACTTTCAAGTTAAATCTATATTTATTTCGATATAATTCCGTTCTAATTTTATATTTTACAGGAGATTTGATGGAAAGAACACTATCAATAATTAAACCAGATGCAGTTGCTAAAGGTGTTATCGGAAAAATTTTAGACAGATTTGAGAGCAACGGACTTAAAGTGGCTGCAACAAGAAAGATTCAACTTTCACGTATGGATGCGGAAGCGTTTTATGCCGTTCACTCTGAGAGACCTTTCTTTGGAGACTTGGTTGATTTTATGATTAGCGGTCCAGTGGTTGTAACTGTTTTAGAAGGTGAAAATGCTATGCAAATCAACCGTGATTTAATGGGTGCTACAAATCCTAAAGAAGCTGAAGCTGGTACAATTCGTGCAGATTTCGCTGAAAATATAGATGCAAATGCAGTTCACGGAAGTGACTCTGTAGAAAATGCAGCTATTGAGATTGCATTTTTCTTTTCTGAGAGAGAAATTTCATAATTAAGTTATGCAAGTCACTCTTAGAAAAATAACAAAAACACCATTAGATTTTGAAATAAAATCTAATGAAATAGCTTTTAAAGGTTATTTAGAGTATCATGCTGGTAAATTAATCTTGCTTAAAGCAGATATAAACGGTTCAGTGGATACTCAGTGCAGTACATGCGGTGAAGATTTTGATCTTAAAGTGAAAGAAAAAATTGAATTTTTCATTTCAGATGGTTTATATGATGGAGACAACATCGACATAGATGTGGTTGAATCATTTAACTCCGCAGTGGATCTTGATGAACTTTTAATCTCTGAGATTGAGCTTATTAAGAGCGACTATCATAGTTGCGAAAGTTGTAAATAAAATTAAACAAAGGAAGAAGATATGGCAGTACCTAAGAGACGAGTCTCTCATTCACGTTCAGCGAAAAGAAGAACTCACTATAAAATCACTTTAGCTAAACCGGTTAAAGATGCTGATGGAACTTATAGATTACCACACCACATCAACCCAACTACGGGCGAGTATAAATAGTCAATGGTGAAGATTGCTATTGATGCAATGGGCGGGGACTTCGGTCCTGAGCCAATTGTTAAAGGTTGTGTAAATGCACTCAAGAGAAAAAACTTCATACCTATACTTGTAGGAAAAAAATCAGAAATTTTACCTCTGTTACCAAAACGTTATAGAGATAAGATTTCTATAGTAGATACTGATGACGTGATTTCTATGAGTGATGCAGCGACTGACGCAGTTAAAAGAAAAGAAAGCACAATTTATAAAGCAGTTGAGCTTGTAAAAAACGGTGAAGCAGATGGTATAGTGTCTGCCGGACATAGTGGCGCGACAATGACTCTGGCAACTTTAAGACTCGGTAGACTGGAAGGTATTGCACGTCCGGCACTTGTCACTCTTATGCCTACAAGAACAGGAAAAAAATCAATTATCCTAGATGTGGGTGCGAATGTTGACTCCAAGGCTGAACATTTAGTGCAGTTTGCAATTATGGGCGGATGTTATGCTCATGATGTCTTAAAAATTGAAAATCCTTCAATCGGCCTTTTAGCAAATGGTGAAGAATCATCTAAGGGAAATGAAGTTACAAAAGCAGCGTATAAATTACTTCAAAACTATAAAGGTTTCAAAGGGAATGTTGAAGGTGGAGATATCTTCAACGGTTCTTGTGACGTAATAACATGCGATGGCTTTATTGGAAACTTAGTGCTTAAGACGAGTGAAGGTGTGGCTTCAACGATTAGCGGCCTGATAAAAGATTATATTAGAAAATCTCCGATTGCAATCACCGGTGCTTTATTGATGAGAAAAGTTTTTAAACTTCTTAAAAAACAGATTGATTATGCTGAAATTGGCGGTGCGCCGCTTATCGGTATAAAAGGTTGCGCTATAGTGAGTCATGGAAAAAGCAATGCCAAAGCGATGGAAAATGCGATTTATCAAGCAATCACTTATGTAGATACAGGTGTTAATAAACATATTTTAGAAAAACTCAAAGACTATAACGACACAAAATAAGGACTTCTTATGGCTTATGCTGCATTTCGCTCGATTGGTGCTTATGTTCCAAATAAAATTTTAACAAATGAAGATCTCTCCAAAATGGTTGACACCACAGACGAGTGGATCACTAAAAGAACAGGCATCAAAGAACGTCATATTGCAGCAGAAGATGAAACTACGAGTGATCTAGGTGTTAAAGCAGCAAAATTAGCGATAGAACGCAGCGGTGTTGAGGCAAATGAAATAGATATGGTTATTTGTGCGACTATTTCACCGGATTATTTTTGTATGCCTTCAACTGCAACTATTATTTCAACGAAACTCGGTCTTGGAAATGCGACAGCATTTGATATTTCTGCCGCATGCACAGGATTTGTGTATATCCTCTCTATAGCTAAAGCTTTTATCGAATCTGGAATGAAAAAAAACATTCTTATCATCGGAGCTGAAAAATTATCAGCTATCACTGATTATACAGATCGTGGAACTTGTATTTTATTTGGAGATGGAGCAGGGGCAGCTGTCATTTCCGCGACTGAAAATAAAGAAGAGGGAATCATTGATGTGCATACAGGTGCTGATGGCACGTATGCAGATTTACTAATGACACCAAATGGCGGTACAGGCTCGCCTCATGATTCACTAGAACAAGAAGCAGGGGCTTGTTATATGCAAATGAAAGGAAATGAAACATTTAAAGTTGCAGTGCGGACTTTAACGAAAGATGTTGTGGAGATTCTTGCTGATAATAACATACAAAGTGATCAAATTGATCATTTTATTCCCCATCAGGCGAATTATAGAATCATTAAAGCTGTTGGTGATGCATTGAAAATGAAAGAAGAACAGGTTGTACTCACTGTTGCAAAATATGGTAATACTTCCGGAGCTTCTATTCCGATGGCAATCAACGATATGTATGAGCAAGGTAAACTCAAATCTGGTGAACTGATGTTACTGGATGCTTTTGGCGGTGGACTTACTTGGGGTTCAGCACTTGTGCCATTTTCGCCATTATCTAAAGTTTAGACTTTTAATACATACATCCTTATTAAAATATTTAGAAGTGTTAAATTAGGAAAAATATGAAAAAAAACAATATAATTTTAATCGGTTTTATGGGTGTTGGAAAAGGAAGTATTGCAAGAGAAATTGTTCACAACTCTTCTTATATAGCACTGGATACGGATGACCTTGTTGAGAGTATGGAAAACAAACGTGTTAAAAAGATTTTTCAAGAAGATGGTGAAGAATATTTTAGAAACTTAGAAAAAGATATTGCTCTGTGGCTTGAAAAAAGTGTTCAAAATACACTCATATCAACTGGTGGCGGTTTTTATAAAGTTAAAAATTTAAAGAAAATCGGTACAATAGTTCTTTTAGACTCTCCATTTGAAAAGATTCTAAAAAGAATCCAAGAACATCCAAATGCAAAAGCAAAATTACGAAAAAGACCCTTGTTAAGTGATTTAAAAGCGGCAAAACAACTTTATAAGCAAAGACGTCCTGAATACTTGGCTCTTGCGGATATTGTTGTGGATGTTACAGATAAGAGTGTTCAAGAATGCACAAAAGAAATTTTAAAAAAGGTGAAAAAATATGTTTAATAAGATAATACTGGCATTATTGCTGATAGCTTCATCATTATTCTCCGCAGAGATTCATTGGGAAAAAGATTATGATACTGGGATTAAGAGAGCTACCGCTGAAAATAAACCTGTTTATTTCATCATTTCAAAATCTACATGTCCTCCATGTATTCGTCTAAAAAAGACTACTTTTAAAGATAAAGATGTTGTGGATATGCTAAATAAAAATTTTGTTGCTATTATCGCTTACACAGATAAAAATGATTATATACCAAGACATATTCCTGTGCAATATACACCAAGCTCATGGTTTTTAAAACCTGATGGTGAGCCAAGGTATGAACCGCTTGTTGGCGGGATAGATGCTAAAAGCTTTTTGCAAGCGCTTAATATTGTAAAAGATGATTTTGAAAAAGAAGTGAAAAATACTAAATAGTTAATATCTCATAACGGTTTCTTCCATTGTCTTTTGCTTCATAAAGTGCACTGTCAACTTCTACATAGATCTTGTCAGCACTTTGAGTGTTTGAGCTGTCAATGATACCCGCACCTATTGAGATTGTTATATGATCACAGACACTGCTGTATTCATGTTTAATATTCAGTGCTTCTATATTGTCTAAAACCCTCTGAGAAATCTCCTCGACACCTTGTTCGTTATTTGCAGTGAAAAGCACACCAAACTCTTCACCGCCTAAACGGTATACAGCATCATCAGGCCGATTGAATGTTGCTTTTAAGGCACTTGCCACAGCTTTTAAAGCTTTGTCTCCATCTTGATGACCATAGTGATCATTATATGCTTTAAAGTGGTCTATGTCTAGCATCATAAAGACCAATGTGTTGGATTCACGTTTTGCAAGTGATAATCGTTGATTGAAGTTTTTATCAAACTCTCTTCTATTGTACAGACCTGTCATACCATCTGTGACTGAAACAATTTCAAGTTGTTTTTTACTTGTAATATCACTTATAATCATGTCATAACCAATTATTTTGTAAGTGGAGTCTAAAATATTTTTAATATCTGCATATATCCAAGCAACATTTTCTATATGAATCTCACCATTCCATGATTTTCCAGAGCGCAGAGCGGTTTTCATCTCTTTAATCTGTTTCTCATCACTTCCAAGCAGGAGGTTTGACTCATGGTTGATTAAGTCTCCTTTTTCTAGGCTGAAAAGTCTTGCAAGTGATTCAGTCACCTCTGCTATATTAAAATCAGTGTCTAGTTTTGCAAGATTTATATTTTGTTCTATCAGGTGGAAGTGTCTATCAATATTCTCAGTATATCTTGCAGAGCTTCTTAGAACCACTAAGGCAATTATAGAAGAGATGAGACCGATAAGAATAAATAAAATGGAAACAATAATTATAGAATTCTTTTTTGAATTTTTGGCATTATCATTATAAACAATAGCCTTGTTGTTTGCAAATACTCTAAGGGTGTCAATTTTGGTGTTGAGAGTGTTGGCGTAATTAGATTCTTTTTCTTTATAGACACTTATCTGACCGTTACTTCCATCTAAAAGCATATCTATAATATGGTCTCTATATTTTTTCCATTGTAAAAATGCATTATAACTATTGTCTATATCTTGAATATTTCCTAGGTATCTTTCATAAATAAGTTTATAAAGATCAATTGCGTTATTGTGATGCACAGCTATGGCCATACTAAGGTTATAAATCTCTTTGACATCTTCAAGGGAGGTGATGATGTGCATTTTATGCTGAATATGCACAGATTCTATTTCAATATGAGCAATAGCATTACTTACGATAAAAGGGTGTTCAAACATGTCTTCAGTGATTTTACTTAAATCAAGCATTTTATAGATAGAAGTGACACCAAGTATTGTCGTGAGCAACAAGATAGATAAAAAAGATAAAATAAGATTTTTATTTGAAGTCATATATTGTTTCCTTACAGTGAGTTTATATAATACAACAATTTGGATATAATTTGCAATTAATTTATACTTTAGGAACTTTTAATGATATTTACTACAACTGCAACTTCTACATTCACTCATGAATTTGAGGAATTATTACAAAGAGGAAAAATGGATATGGCTCATGTAAGCTCTATTGTTGGGAATATTATTGATGAGATTAAAAATGAAAAAAACTCTGCTTTGAAAAAGCATATTGAAAAGTTTGATAAGTGGACGCCAGAGAGTGATTTTGATTTAAAGGTGCCGACTCAGTACATGGAGGAAGCATATAATAATCTTGATGAGACTTTAAAATCTGCACTTCACCTGGCACACGATAGAATTCGGATATATCACGAAAAGCAAAAACCAAAATCATGGTTTGATGATGAAGCAAATGGAACGATTTTAGGGCAACGTGTAACGCCGGTGGATAGTGCAGGGCTTTATATTCCGGGTGGAAAAGCAGCGTACCCTTCATCACTTTTAATGAATATTATTCCAGCACAGGTTGCGGGAGTTGAAAATATTGTAGTATGCACGCCAACACCGCAAAATGAGATAAATGACCTTTTATTGGCAGCATGTCATCTTTGCGGGGTGGAAAACCTTTTTAAAGTCGGTGGAGCATCTGCAATTGCCGCTATGGCCTATGGGACAGAGACAATACCTAAGGTTGATGTTATAACCGGACCGGGGAATATTTTTGTGGCAACTGCAAAAAAGATGGTGTATGGTGAAGTGAATATTGATATGATCGCAGGACCGAGTGAGATAGGAATATTAGCAGATGATTCGGCAAATGCAAACCATTTAGCAATAGATTTGTTATCACAAGCGGAACACGATGAGATGGCAAGTTCCATTTTAATCACTCCCTCGCAAGAGTTGGCTGATGCAGTGAAAATTGAAATCCAAAATTGGTTGTCAGAGCTTCCTCGTCAAGAAATAGCAAGAAAATCTATTGAAGAGCGTGGGGCGATCATTGTAACTAAAACGATGGAAGAAGCGATTTATTTGATGAATCAAATAGCACCTGAACACTTAGAAGTTGCGACTGATTCACCATTTGAATTGTTACCGCTGATAAAGCATGCCGGGGCAATTTTCTTAGGTCACAACACACCTGAAGCGATTGGGGATTATGTGGCAGGACCAAATCACACCCTTCCAACAGGCGGCACTGCAAAGTTTTATTCACCGCTTGGTGTTGAGAATTTCATGAAGAAAACTTCTATTATTTCTTTTTCAAAAAAAGGTATAAATGAGATTGGCGCAGCTTGTGCTTTAATCGCAAATACGGAAGGCTTAACTGCTCATGAACAATCAGTAAGGGTTCGTTTAGATAAATAAATTTTATCTTTTCCCCCTTGGAACACAATTTTACACCACTCCGTGTTATAGTTAGGTGAAGTAAAGGATTTAAAGTGTCTGTAAATATAAAAGAACTCTCTGTCTTATGTAAAGAACTTAAGCTTCTATATGTAGAAGATGATGCGATGGCCAGAGAAAGCACTCTCAAACTTCTAAATAATCTCTTTGACACTATCGTTGTTGCTGTAGATGGTGCAGATGGATTAGAAAAATTTAAAAATGACACATTTGATATAGTCTTAAGTGATATTAATATGCCCAACCTTAATGGATTGGAAATGTTAGAGCATATACGCAAAATAGATGAGAATATATTTTTTCTCCTTTTATCCGCCCATAATGACAGTCAATATTTTCTCCAAGCTATAGAACTTAATATTGATGGATATATTTTAAAACCTTTAGTGTATGAGCAACTTTTCAGAGCATTGTTTAAAATAGTGCAAAATATTAAACTTAGAAACAGTGTCAAAAATTATCAAGAAAACTTAGAAGAAGAAGTAAGAATCAGAAATAAAGAAATTGTGCATAAATTAAATTATGATGATTTGACAGGTTTATTGAGCCGGTATACTTTTTTTAGAGATTTAGAAAAATTATCAGCTCCGGTGATTCTTCTTATAGATATAAATAAGTTTAAAGTTATTAATGAAGTTTATGGGAGCAGCACAGGTTCAAAAGTTTTAGAAAAGTTTGCCTCATATTTGAGTTTAACTGTTAATGATGAAAGTTGTAAAGTCTATAGACTCTCTGCAGATGAATTTGCGATAGTTGATGTTACAGAATATATAGATCCTGATAAATATGAAGAATTAATAGAAAAACTGTTTAAAAACCTCAATGATATTAAATTAAAAGTCGATGAAGATATAATCGCTATAGATATTACGATAGGGCTTTGCAGTGTTGAGGAAAATAGATATGAGAGTGCAAAGATAGCATTGGATTATGCTAAGAAACATAGAAAACCTTATGTAATGTATTCATCAGCCATTGACCATAGAAAAGAGAGCTCTTTAACTTTAAAATGCAGAGATGAGATAGTCTCAGCAATTCATGATGACAGAATTGTGGCTGTTTATCATCCTATTGTTGATAAAGATGAAAATATAGTCAAATATGAAACTTTAATGAGATTAAAAGAAGAAGAAACTGAAAGTTTGATGTCCCCTTTTTATTTTTTAGATGTGGCAGTTAAAACGAGGCTTTATGAACGTCTTTCTTCTGCAGTTATTTTTAAAGCGCTTAAGATTGTTCAAACTACAAAGTATACCCTGAGCATGAATTTCACCTATAATGATATTAAAAACGCCACTCTTATTGAAGATCTTAAATCCTTTTTCACTTCTAATAAAGAGATGGGAGAACGAGTTGTTTTTGAGATAACTGAAGGGCAGGCTATAGAGAATTATGATGATGTCAAAAAGTTCATCACCCAATTTAGAAAATACGGAATTAAGATTGCGATTGATGATTTTGGCAGCGGCTTTTCAAATTTTGAATACATTTTAGAGATAGAACCGGACTATCTAAAGATTGACGGTTCTTTGATTAAAGATATAGATACAGATATAAAAGCCCATACCTTGGTTGAAGCGATAGTTCAGTTTTCGCATAAACTGGGTATAAAAGTTATAGCAGAATATGTGCATTCTAAAATTATTTTTGATATGTTGAAGAGTTTAGATGTTGATGAGTATCAAGGCTATTACTTTTCGGAACCATTAGAAAAGATAAAATAACAACTTTATAAAATATTTAAAAACAATATTATCACATATTAAAAGATTTCAAATATACACAACCCTAAAAATATATCAAACAATAATCACATCTTTATAATGCGTTTAAGTTTCTTTAGATAATATTTAGTCAGTGAAATAAGCCCTATTTTTAAGGATTCGGGATTATTTTTTAAAATATTGGTTATTATAACAAACTTAAATTTGCCATTAAAAAGGGCTAAAGGAGAATATATGCAATTAGGTTTCCTAGTTGATTTACACTTGTGTATGGGTTGTAAAGGATGTGAGATCGCATGTAAAGTGGAGAATGAAGTTCCGCTTAGCACATGGAGATTACGTGTTAAATATGTAGATGTGGGGACTTTCCCAGAAACGAAGAGAACATTTACACCTCTAAGATGTAACCACTGTACAAATGCTCCTTGTGAGAGAATCTGTCCAGTATCTGCACTTCACTATCTTGATAATGGTATTGTAAATATTGATAAAGAAAGATGTATAGGTTGTGCAGGTTGTGTTATGGCTTGTCCTTATGGAGCTATCTATATTGACCCTCAAACAAATACTGCTGACAAGTGTACTTATTGTGCACACCGTATAGCTTCTTCAATGATGCCGGCGTGTGTTGTAGCATGTCCAGTTGAAGCAAATATTTTTGGTGATGTGGATGATGCAGCTTCAAATATCTCTAAATATATCCAAAGAAATCAATCAAACATTCAAGTTCGTAAAGCAGAAAGAGGAACTAATCCAATGCATTGGTATGTAAATGGTGGTCAAGTTGCCCTTAATCCTTTAGCATCTGAAAGACCAGAGGGTCATCACCTATTTGGTAAGATGACGTCTAAAATGCCGATAGGAGGTCACTAGATGGCAGCTCATGAAATGTTAGCAGCAACAAATGCTGTAGTAAGCTTAGATGTTGGTCTTCCTGGGATTGTTTGGCCTTGGTTGGTTACGGTGAATATGTGGGCGAAAAGTATTGGTACCGGTGTTATCTTTATGTTGTTTTTACTTTTAAGAACACATCCGGAATCAGGTAAGAACTTAAGATTTATGACTGCAGCAACTGCATTTATATTTATTAATATTTTCTTATTATTCACACTTGCTGATTTACATCAGCCATTTAGAATGTGGCATATATTCTTTCACCCTCACTGGACATCTGCGATTACATGGGGTTCATTTATGGCATCTGCATTCTTAGGTCTTTTAACTCTTTTAGTATTCTTAGGATATACGAAAAAAGATGAGACTTTTGATAAAGTACTATTATGGACAGCTATTTTAGCTATTCCAGTCACACTTTATACAGCAGCTCTTATGGCTCAATGTACAGCACGTGAATTATGGCAAATGCCAGCAGAATCTGCTCAAATGATTTTAGCTGCATTACTTGCAGGTTCAGCAGCTATGATCCTTTTAGGTGGAAGTAAACTTACGTATGAAGCGAAAAAATCTTTAGGTGTTGTTTTAGGCTTAAGTGCATTAATGGCATTTATCATCTATATGGCTGAGTATGTTTTTGGACCACAAAAAGCAGAAGAAGTTGCGGCAACTCTTGAGTATATCAAAGGTGATGGAGCATATACAGTTATGTTCTGGATTGGACAATGGATGACATATCTATTACCAATGCTTCTTATAGTATTAAGTCGTGCAAGTAAAAGTGAAAACATTTTAAAGCTTGCTGCAATTTTAGCATTAGTGGGTCTATTTATAGTTAAACATGTTTGGCTAATGATTCCACAATTATTACCAATGAGTTAGGGAGAAGATATTAATGTATTTACAAAGTAGAAGAACATTTTTAAAAGGTGCTGCATTCACTGTTGCAGGTGCCGCAATTGCTAAAGGTGTATTTACAGCAGATGCAATAGCTGAGTCTGTTACACAAAGCAAATTTACAGATACTCCGGACACATTATCGTTCTATCCTCCAATGGAAGAATGGTCTGACTTTAAAGAGTTAGATGGTGATGACTGGAAACGTGGTGGCTTAGAGCGTAAAGGTGTGAGAAGCGAAGATAATCCTGATGGAATTGAAGTGAATGATTATATGATCGTTCCAACTGCATGTTCTAACTGTGAAGCTTCTTGTGGTTTAACAGCGTGGATTGATAAGAAAACTTTTACAGTTAAAAAGTATATGGGTAACCCATTACATGCGGGTTCTCGTGGACGTAACTGTGCAAAAGGTTATGCTACACAATCTCAAATGTATGATCCAGATAGAATTGCATTCCCACTAAAAAGAGCTCCAGGTTCTGCTCGTGGTGAAGGTAAATGGATTCGTACAACTTGGGACGAAGCGATGACAACTATCGGTAACAAAATGCATGAAGCTATGAAAGGCGATGATGAGTTATCTAAAAAATCTTGTATGTTCCATGTTGGACGTCCGAATGAGAATGGTTTCACTGGTAAAGTATGGCATACTTTAGGTCAAGATTGTTTCAACTCGCATACAAATATTTGTTCATCTGGTGGTCGTACTCCGACTATTCAATGGTCAAATGATGATAGATCTTCACCGGATTGGGCTAATGCGAAACTTATTTTCCTTAACTCATCCCACGCTGCTGATGCCGGTCACTACTTCCAACAAGCTGCAGGGCATATTGCTGATGCAAGAGCGAAGGGTGCAAAACTTGTGGTTATGGATCCTCGTATGTCTAACTCTGCCGGTATGGCTGATCTTTGGATCGCTGCTTGGCCTGGTACAGAAGCTGCAATTTACTTATACTTAGTTCAGCGTATGCTTAACGAAGGTAAAGTAAACGAAACTTTTGTTAAAAAATGGTTTAACTGGGAAGTAATGATGGATAACACTGATTATCTTGAATTTATGGTTAAACAAAAATATATAGCAGCATTGCCAAAAGACAACTCTTTTGAATCATACATGGGTATGTTAAAAGAACTTTATGCTCCATATACACTTGAGTATGCTGTTAAAGAAACTCACGTTCCTGCATATAAATTAGAAGAGTTATATGATATGGTTATCTGGGCTGACACTTCAATCTCAACATACTTCTGGCGTGCAGCTGCAGCTGGTAACCGTGGTGGCTGGACATCTGGTAGAACAGGTTTCTTAATGCTTGGTCTTCGTGGTGCAATCGGTCCAGAAGGTGGAACATTCTTTCACCACTGGCATGTTATTTCTGTTGGTGGTAAAGGTGGTTCTGCTACAGTCGGTCAAGGAAAACGTGGTTCAAATATTCCTAAAGTTGATGTATATAATGAACTTTCATTCCCACCGGAATGGCCATTGTCAACATATGAGTTATCTTACCTTTTACCACATTTACTTGCAGATGAAGAATGGCAAGAAAAATGGACTGCCAAAGGTCTTACTGTTCCTAAGAACATTAAAGTTTGGATTCCTCGTATGTACAACCCGGTTTGGATCAACCCGGATGGTTTCAGATGGATTGAGACTATCAAAGATGAATCTAAAATGGAACTTACATTTAACTTATCTCCAGTATGGTCTGAGACTAACTGGTATGTTGATTATATTTTACCTGTTGGTCTAGCAGGTGAACGTCACGATCAACATTCAGAAGCCACTATGCCTGCAAGATGGACTTCATTCCGTCAACCGGTTATGCGTGTTGCTTTAGAGAAAATGGGATGGAAACCAAATAATCCTGCCCGTGCGACTCTTGAAGCACATATTAAAGCCGGTCTTGGTGAAGTTTGGGAAGAAAATGAGTTCTGGTTTGATATGTGTGTTAACTATATTGACCCTAAAGGTGATTTATTCCTTGACGATGCTAAAACTAAGACTGTTCATTCTATGTGGGAATCTAAAAAGACTCCAGGCACTCCAGTCACTATTGCTGAGTGGTATGATGCAGCATTTGGTGATAACCTGCCGAACTTGAAGAAAACTGCAACATCAGATGAAAGATATAAAAATGCTGAGTTCCCAGTGTATGAGTATATGAGAGATCATGGTGCTTGGATGGAAGAGAATAAAATTTATTCTGCTCAAGAAAGACCAGTTAAATATGATGGTGAAAATTTAATTTCTCATGGTCATAAATACAACAAAGAAGACTTAACTAAGAATGAAAGAACAGGTGTTATTTACGCTAAAGATCATCATGGTGATGGTAAATACAAAGATAACTTAAAACCGGTTGCTATTGAAGTGGACGGTACAGTTATGGAAGGTTTTGCCACACTGGATAAAAAACTTGACTTCTTCTGTGATTGGTTGGCTGATGATTGGAAATGGCCAGAATATGCGATTCCAATCTATCCAAGAAATGAGCAAGAGAAAAAAGAGATGGTTCATATCACATCGCATGTAAATCATATGTATATGACAGAAAAAGATTCATATGCATTAAACACTGTGTTCCGTTTACCATACAATATCCATACGCGTTCTGCTAATAGTAAGCACCTTATGGAGATTTCTCAAAATCATGACCCTATTTGGATCTCAACTCCAGATGCTAAGCGTCAAGGTTTCAAACGTGGGGATGCTATCCGTGTAAGAATTACAGATACTGTCACTGGTTTAGAGTCAGGTTACTTTGTAGCTATGGCTGTGCCGACAGAAGGTGTTCTTCCTGGTACGTTAGCTTGTTCACATCACGGTGGTAGATGGAAACTTGTAAACTCTGTCACTATTCCTAATGGTGTTAGTGATGGTAAGGTTAATTCTCAACCAATTGCTAGAAATATGAACGATCCTAAGTTTATGGCACATTCACCAGAAAATGTTGGTAAAGATGGTGCTCAAATTAAGATTGAAGATTATACCGGCACATCTGGTCAAAATAGTTTTGGTGTTCCAACTGCTGAACTTCAGATGGATGGGAAAGAAGGTAAAATGAAATACGTTGAGGGTATTGTTCCATTCAAGTCTGATAGATTTGCTGATTACAACAAAGATTCTCAAAACATCTGGTGGGATGGTTTAAGCGGTTCATGGCAAAATGCTGTGGCTGCGGTTCACCCGGATCCAATTTCTGGTATGCATTGTTGGCATCAAAAAGTAATTTTAGAGCCTGCACAAGCTGGTGATAAAATTGGTGATATCTATGTGAATTATGAAAATAACTTCAAAATTTACCAAGGTTGGAGAGATGACTTAACTCGTGGTTTAGATGAGAACTCAGTTAAACGTCGTCCAGAGCATATTAAACGTCCGTGGGTGCCTCTATCAAGTAAAGCATACCGTGTAAGTATCAAAAAGTAAAAATCTAGATAGCAACGCATTTGCTGCGTTGCTCACTTCGTCAGGTACTTGGAGTACGCTTCCTTAGCGTGCGCCTTGAACTCACATCACTCTCTAAATTTTTTCTACTGTACTTATTTTAATATATATTTTCTGCTTCGTATGAAGCTAGCTTTTAGGAATGCTAACCAATGGCATTCTCCACTCTGAGTGGCTGAGCGCGAGCGATTATAAATGTGCTTTGCTCATTTATAAATTAAAATATGTGGCAGACCACATTCTTAAAAATAATCCCCAAGTGCTTGTGTATCCTACATCTGAAAAAACCAACTCTTGATTTTTGTCGTAGATAAGCGTGCTTGGAAAAACACTTACATTGAAGTTTGAAGCTATTAATCCGCTGCTGTCATTGATTACATTAAAGTTATAGTTATTTTCTAGCAGCCAACTTTGTATCTCATCATCAGAACCTGATTTTACGGCTACTGTGAGCACGTTATAGTGTTTTGAGAGTGTTTGTATGTTGGATGCTTCCACCTTGCATGTGGGGCACCATATAGCCCATATATGTATCAATGTGGGTTTTGTATCAGATAAAGTGTATTTTAAACCATTATGTAAAGTTATATTTGTCAAGCTTAAAGGCTCTTTATTCAAATCGGAGCTCTTATAGAGGCTGATTGCATTAGCTAGCACAGTTATTATAATTATAAATAAAGCAAGCTCTTTTATATAATGTTTAATCTTATTTTTCATATTTTCACCTAGTGTTTTTTATAGGTATTATAGTGAAATTTTAAGCTTCTAAAGAGTTGTTTTATTCATTAAATTTTATAAGGGTGAAGTATATGTGAGAAAGGTGTGTAAGCAAGCCGCATAAAGGCTTGCTTTAGAAATTTTGAGAAAGAGTGAACTTACTCTATCTCTGCGTCTATCACGTCTTCGTCTTCTTTCTTTTTCTTCGCATCTGCTTGCGCAGCAGCTGGATCTTGATCTTTTTTGTACATTTCCTCAGCCATTTTATGTGCAGCTTCAGTTAAAGTTTTCACTTTTTCTTCGATTTGCTCTTTTGTAGCTGACTCATCTTTTAAAGTGTCTTTTAAATCAGTCGCAGCAGCTTCGATTTTTGCTTTTTCTTCAGCGTCAAGCTTATCGCCCATCTCTTCCATAGATTTTTCAGTTTGAGCTATAAGTGCGTCAGCTTGGTTTCTTAAGTCCACTAATGCTTTTTTCTCTCCATCAGCAGCTTTGTTTTCTTCTGCATCTTGAACCATTTTGTTGATCTCTTCTTCACTTAGTCCAGATGATCCAGAGATTGTGATTGACTGAGATTTACCAGTACCTTTATCAGTTGAAGAAACAGTAAGGATACCATTTGCATCGATATCAAAAGTCACTTCGATTTGAGGTACACCACGAGGGGCCGCTGGAATATCTCCAAGCTCAAATAAACCAAGTGATTTGTTGTCTTTAGCAAATTCTCTCTCTCCTTGACCAACACTGATAGAAACAGCTGGTTGGTTGTCTTCTGCAGTTGAGAACACTTGAGATTTTTTAACAGGAATCGTAGTTCCTTTTTCAATAATCTTAGTCATAACTCCACCAAGAGTCTCAATTCCAAGTGATAATGGAGTAACATCAAGAAGTAGAACATCTTTAACATCTCCACGTAAAACACCACCTTGAATAGCAGCACCGGCAGCAACAACTTCATCAGGATTTACACTTTTGTTTAGTGATTTTCCACCGAAGTATTTAGAAACAGCTTCTTGAGCAGCTGGAACACGAGTGGAACCACCAACCATGATTATCTCTTTGATGTCGCCATTTTCTAAATCAGCTTCTTTCATAGCCACTTTAATATGATCAATTGTTTCGTCAATCAGTTTAGAAATCATACCTTCAAATTTAGCACGGGTAAGTTTTATAACAAGATGCTGAGGGCCAGCTTCTGTCATCGTGATAAACGGTAGGTTGATTTCAGTCTCAGTTGAGCTTGAAAGTTCTTTTTTAGCATTCTCAGCAGCGTCTTTTAGACGTTGAAGAGCCATTTTATCATTTTTAAGCTCGATTCCATGAGAGTTTTTAAACTCAGCATTTAAGAAATCAACGATTTTATTATCAAAATCATCTCCACCTAAGAATGCATTACCATCTGTTGAAAGAACTTCAAAAGTGCCATCAGAGATCTCTAAAGTTGTAACATCAAATGTACCCCCACCAAGGTCATATACAAGTACATTTTCTTCAGTTTTAGAGTCAAGTCCATAAGCAAGTGCAGAAGCAGTCGGTTCATTGATGATTCTTAGAACATTAAGACCGGCGATTGTACCGGCATCTTTTGTTGCTTTTCTTTGTGAGTCATTAAAGTATGCCGGAACTGTAATAACAGCGTCAGTCACCTTAGAACCTAAATAAGCTTCAGCATCTTCTTTTAGTTTAGTAAGAATTTTAGCTGAAATCTCTTGTGGTGTATAGATTTTTCCTGCAACGTCTACAGCTGCTGAACCATCTTTATCCACGATATTATATGTCACCTTATCGTGTGCTTGTTTAGCATTTTCTTCGTCCATCATAAGACCCATAATCCTCTTGATTGAAGAGATTGTTTTCTCAGGGTTTGTAATTGCTTGACGTTTTGCAGGATCTCCCACTAAAACATCACCTTTATCTGTAAATGCCACAACTGAAGGAGTTGTGTTTTTACCTTCTGCATTTGGGATGATTTTCGCTTCACCACCCTCATAAACTGCTACACATGAATTTGTTGTTCCTAAATCTATTCCAATTACTTTACTCATTATAATTTCCTTAATTTTATTTCATAAAATGAAGCAAATTCATTCGCTCCATTATTAGTCCGTAAAAGGAACTAGTCCCTTTTACTCCGCTTGCGCCGCTGTGGCGACTAAAGTTTTCCATATTTGTTTAATTATTTACGAATCTAATTCGCGACTATCACCATTGCTTCACGCAGTGGTCTGTTTTTATATTTATAACCAGTTTGAAAAGTTTGAACAATTTGTCCTGATTGCACGGTGTCACTATCCACTGCTTGCACAGCGTTGTGAATATTTGGATCAAATGGTTCATCATAAGCCACCATAGTGACTCCATGTTTTTCTAAAGAGGTGAGAAACTGTTTATAAGTTAACTCTATTCCTTCTTTCAACTTCTCAAAAAGTTCAGCTTTATCTGCTTCAGCATTAGCTGAGTTCATTGCACCCTGAAGTGAATCCATTACAGGAATCATATCTTTAGCAAATTTTTCATTTGAATACTCAACTGCAGTGTATTTTTCACGTTCCAATCTTTTTTTGATATTATCAAAATCGGCATGAACGCGCGCATACTTGTCTTTTAGTTCTGTTAATTCAGCTTGTAAAAGATCAAGCTCATTTTCAACTGCTTCAGAATCTGCTTCAGCTTCTTCGTATATTGTTTCTAAGTTTTCCTCTGTTGTTTCTAGAGGTTCTTCTTGTATTTCATCTTTAGACATAATTATTAAATGACTCCTTTGCTTTAAAAACCATTATTGGAGCCAAGTTTTCACTTGTGAAACTTGAGCCCAAATAATGATAAGTTTTCAACGTTCTTATAAAAAGATAGCAACATTATACATATTGAGTGTAACAATGTCAAGTAAACTCTTAGTTGTATTTGTTATTTATGTTGAGTCTATTAGACTCACATGTACATTCTCTTTGTAAATATAGATTAGTGTATGATTACAAAAGATAATCTAGGGAGAGAAATATGAAAATAGTTTCATGGTTTTTAGGACTGGTGGTAATAGGTATGGCTGGAATTTATTTTATGTTGTTTTCAGCTATAGGTAATGCATTTTTAGCGCCTATTGTGGAAGGGAAAATTCAAGAGCAAACACAATTGGATTCAAAACTTCAAGTTTTTTCTTTAAGTATGAATGAATTTGAAGTGCTTTTAGAGCTAAATCAAGATAATACAGTTTTTGCAAAGGGAAGTTACTCTCTTTTTGAACAATCTTTTGACGCGGTGTATGATGTAAAACTAAATAAGCTTGAAACTTTAGAGCCATTAACAAAAAAACCTCTAAAAGGAGCGGTGTTTACGGATGGCACTGCTAAAGGGGATATGGCTTTTATGAAGATTGACGGTAAAAGTGATGTTGCATTCAGCGCTACTGTATATAAGGTGGAGCTAACTGACTTAGATCCAACATCTATAATCGCAAAAATACAAAATGCTAATTTAGTTTCACTTTTGGAACTCGCCGGTGAAAAACCGTATGCGCAAGGTAAGATTGACGTTGATGTTAATTTTAAAAACATTAAGCCGCATGAGTTAGATGGAAATATTCTTTTAACTACAAAAGAAGGAAAACTAAACAACGCACTTATGAGTAAAGATTTTGAGTTGGATATTCCTGCTACGAAGTTCAGTATGAAACTGGATGCAAAACTAAAAGGGGATGATGTTGATTATACCTACGCTCTATATTCAAACCTTGCAAAGATAAGCTCAGCTGGAAATATTGTGCCCCAACCTTTAAAAGTGGATATCACTTATAATTTAGACATAAAAGAACTTGCAGTTTTAAAGCCTATCATTAAAGAAGATGTACGCGGTCCATTCACATTAGAAGGAACGGCTAAGGGCACTCAAAAAAATATGATTGTTGAAGGTGTGAGTGATTTAGCATCTTCAGATACACAATTTAGCACGATCTTGAAAAATAATAAACCCGTTTCTTTAAATGCCAGTATAGAGAACTTAAAAATAGAAAAACTTTTATATATGTTGAAGCAGCCTCATTATGGAGACGGAATACTTTCTTTAAATGTAGATATGAGTGACCTAAGAAAAGGACATTTAGCAGGGAGTGTTATTTCAAATATTAAAAAAGGTGTTTTAGATTCTGCGTATCTGACAAAAGAGCAGGGATTTAAAACAATGATGCCTAAAACCACATTCAACGTAATCACAAACACCACTTTAAATGGAGATATGACAGAAACAAAATTGAATTTAAAATCGACATTGCTTTCTCTTGATATAGAAAAAGCAAAGTATGATTTAGAGAAGAAATCAATTGTAAGTGACTTTACAAGCACTGTCTCAGACTTAGATAATCTATTTTTTATCACAGAGAGACACCTTAAGGGAGCAATCACTTTAAACGGAGAGATAAAAAAAGATAAAGATTTAGATTTAAAAGTACACTCAAAGGTGGCAGATGGAACGCTTGATGCGAAAATGTTTAATGATGACCTTCATGTGGATTTAAAGTCGATTCAAACACTTAAAGCTCTTGAGATGCTTATCTATCCAGTGGTGTTTGCTTCTTCGCTTAATGGAGTGCTTGATTATAACACCAAAGAGAAAAAAGGAAAATTCAAGGGTGATTTAGTTGATGGAAAATTCACCCCAAATGCTATGCTTTCTCTTGTAAAACAGTATGGAAAAGTTGACTTGTATAAAGAAAGTTTTAAAGGGGATGTGAGTGCAGATGTAAACAAAGAAAAACTTCTTGCTTCACTCAGTCTTGCATCAAACAGTTCTTCTATTAAAACCAAGGAAGCAAAGTTGGATTCTAAGGCAAAAACTGTAGATGCCACCATAGAGATCACAGCAAATAAACATCCTATATCTGTAAGCTTGAAGGGGAATACATCGAATCCCGCAGTATCTGTGGATGCCGGGGACATACTTAAAAACGAAGTGCAAAAAGCTGTGGGTGAAAAACTAGACGGTCTTCTTAAAGGTTTCTTTTAGCCCTTACTTAAATGCAGCGTCTGCTAAGGTCAAACAAAAAAGCACCTCTTTTTTGTTTGATTCCAAAGACGAAACAGCTTGAGATAAAGTTGAACCGGTGGTAATGATGTCATCAACTAAAATTATCTCTTTTTCTCTCATCTCACTTACTTTAAAGCTCCTCGGATTTAAGAGTCTGAACTCCTTACTTTTTCCAGAATAAGATATAGAGTTCCCCGCTCGAAGTTTGTTGAAAATCGGTCTTATATTTTCACTGCGAAGTGCATTGTTTAGTATTGCTGTATGAGAATATCCACTGTGAACTGTATCGTCAATAGCGATTGAGTGCACTGGATTGGTGAAGTTAAACTCTTGTGCAAATTTTGAAAAGCTGTTTTTGGCGAGAATCTTGTAAATATAATATCCTATATCTGTATGTTTAGTATGGAGCAGGTTTTTAATATCTTTGTATTTATAAAATGAGATAACTTCGATCTTGTTTAGGATTTTTCTTTTGTAGATAGAAGGTGTTAAAAAGGTTTCTTGGCAAGGTCTACAGATATGCGAAAGAGATAAGCTTTCGCATAATAAGCATTTCATGGCAGTGGCTCTTAATCCATTTTTAAAACTGACATAAAGGCTTCACTTGGAAGTTGCACTTTTCCTATAGACTTCATACGTTTTTTACCGGCTTTTTGTTTTTCTAATAGTTTACGTTTACGGGTGATATCTCCACCATAACATTTAGCAGTGACATTTTTACCCATAGACTTCACCGTTTCACGGGCGATAATCTGAGAACCTAAAGAAGCTTGAACAGCGACTTCAAAAAGTTGGCGAGGTATTATCTCTTTCATATTTTTAACTAAAACACGACCACGTGAAAGAGCTTGATTACGAGGAACAACGATACTGAGTGCGTCCACCGCTTCGCCAGCCACTTTGATATCAAGCTTCACCAAATCACCGACTCTAAAGTCTATTGGTTCATAATCAAATGAAGCATAGCCTTTAGAGATTGATTTTAAGGTGTCGTAAAAGTCTACAACTATTTCATTCATCGGAACTTCATACTCAAGCATAACTCTGCCTTCATTAAGGTATGTCATCTTACTTTGTGTACCACGCTTGCTTATAAGAAGAGTTATGATGTTACCAAGATATTCACTTGGAGTGATGACTGTGGCTCTTACATAAGGCTCTTCAATTCTGCTGATTCGATTCACCTCTGGCAGTTGTGATGGATTTTGAACATGTATTTTTTCACCATTGTTAAGATACACTTCATATATCACCGATGGTGCTGAGGCGATTAAATCAAGGTTGAATTCACGCTCAAGTCTCTCTTTTACAACTTCCATATGAAGCATTCCAAGAAAACCAACAC
The DNA here is from genome assembly GCA_014381585.1 of Candidatus Sulfurimonas ponti. GTDB lineage: Bacteria > Campylobacterota > Campylobacteria > Campylobacterales > Sulfurimonadaceae > Sulfurimonas > Sulfurimonas ponti. The sequence continues at coordinate 10,034 of JACNLH010000125.1, read as the reverse complement.
GAAAACCAAAGCCAAGTGCTAAAGATGTTTCCGGTTCATAAGATAAAGAACTATCATTGAGACGAAGTTTATCAAGTGCTTCACGTAAGTTTTCAAAATCATCTGTGTCTATAGGATATATACCGGCAAATACAAATGGTTTAGCTGGTTCATACGTTCCAACAGGCTCTTTTGCAGGATTCTTTGCGTCGGTGATTGTATCGCCAACATTAATAACGCTCACCTCTTTAAGACCAAGAACAACGATACCGATTTCCCCGCATTCAATAGTGGCAGTCTTGATTTTTTTCTTAGGATGTGGATACATCAGGTCTAAAATATGATGTTCTTCACCATTACTCATAAGCTTAATATTCTGCCCTTTTCTCACCTGTCCGTCAAAAACACGTACTAGTGCCAAAGCACCTAGATACTGGTCAAACCAAGAGTCATAGATAATTGCTTTTGTAGTAGCCTCCGGATCGCCAACAGGAGCTGGAACACGCTCCACAATAGCATCTATAAGTTCACGAATCCCAACACCGGTTTTTGCAGAAACTAAACAAGCATCTGTGGCATCTATACCTATACTTGTTTCAATCTCTTCTGCAACTTTTATCGGATCAGCGGCAGGAAGATCTATCTTGTTTATAACCGGAATAAGCTCTAAATCATTGTCGAGTGCTAAGTAAACGTTTGCTATAGTTTGAGCTTCAACACCTTGTGCAGCGTCAACGATAAGAAGTGCCCCATCAGAAGAAGCAAGGGACTTACTCACCTCATAAGAAAAATCAACGTGACCCGGAGTGTCGATGAGGTTGAGAATATAATGTTCACCGTCTTTGACATAGTCAAGTCTGACTGATTGCGCTTTTATGGTAATTCCGCGTTCTTGTTCGATCTCCATAGTGTCCATCATTTGGGTGGTCATTTCACGTTCACTCACAGAACCGCACTCTTGTATGATTCTATCCGCTAAAGTGCTTTTACCGTGGTCAATATGAGCGATGATAGAAAAGTTTCTAATGTTCTTCAATTATATACCTCTGATTATTCAAAAAGACCATTAACACTTTCGTTGTGGTAAACACGACGAATCACTTCTGCAAAAAGAGGAGCCACTGTTAAGACTTTAATATTTTTATGTGGTTTGGTAACCAATGTGTTTGTGATGATAAGCTCATCTAGCTCGCCATGGTCCAGGTTATCATATGCTTTTCCACTAAGAACTCCATGAGTGGCACATGCCATAACAGAAGTTGCACCTTTATTTTTCAGTGCAGTTGCAGCTTTCACCATAGTTCCGGCAGTGTCCACCATGTCATCTATCATGATTACATCGTAGCCTTTAACATCCCCTATGATACCCATAACTTCAGCTTCATTCGCTTTTTCACGACGTTTATCCACGATAACCATCTCTAAACCCATACGTTTAGCAAAGTATCTCGCACGGGCAACTCCACCGATATCCGGTGAAGCGATGATTGGATTTTTAAGGTTCTTACTTTTTATGTAATGCTCAAATGTGATTGAACCATAAAGGTTATCAACAGGAATATCAAAAAAGCCTTGAATTTGACCAGCATGTAAGTCGATAGTGATAACTCTATCTATACCAGCAGTTTCGTACATATTTGCAACAAGTTTAGCTGTAATTGGAACACGAGGAGCAGCTTTACGATCTTGTCTGGCATAACCATAATAAGGAACAACAGCAGTGATACTTGAAGCGGATGAACGTTTTAATGCATCTGTCATGATGAGCAGTTCCATTAAGTTGTCATTTGATGGAGCACCGGTTGATTGGACTATGAAAACATCACGACCACGAACAGATTCTGCGATCTGCACAGAGATCTCACCATCACTGAATCTTTTTGTATCGGCGTTGCCTAATGGAATATCTAGAACTTGACAAATTTCTTTTGCAAACTCAATACTGGCACTACCGGCAAAAACTTTATAACCACGCATAGGGATTCCTTTAGGGAAAAATTAATACAGGATTATACAAGAATAGTGCTGAGGGGATGTTAAAATTTGTAAAATATACCAGTTGTCACACCATAGCCAGCTTTACCGGAAAGTGTTCCTCTCACTCCAATCGGGCCTGACTGTGTACTTGTTCTGTCTTCGTAAGCGATATATATTGCAGATAGACCTAATTCAAGATTAGTATTAATTTTGTAGCGGCCGCCAAGTGCATATGCCATTAATTGGATTGTGCTGTTGTGTAGCTAACATATTTGATGGTCACAGTTATTTTTCTAACTTAATCTCTCTTTCCCAGTCTTCTTGTGTGGCAACATTATAAACTGTCCAGCCTTTTCTCTGGAGGACTTGAGCACTAGCACTCCTACGGCTACCTGTTCTACAATAAAGAATGAGTTCTTTATTTTTTGGAAGATTTACCCTGTTTTGCATGATCTCTTCAATGGGAAGGTTTATAGCTCCATCAACATGTTCCATTTGAAACTCTTTTGGTGTTCTGACATCAACTATAAGTGCACCGTTTTTAACAGCTTCTCTTGCTTGTAAGATCTCTTCATCACTGACTTTAGGGAAAAATGAAAAGAGGACCAATAAGAATAAGAATATAGCTAAGATAATTTTCACATTTACTCCTCAGTGTATCAAAAATATCTGATAAAAATTTTACTAAGGTAAAAACCCATACTAGCCATAAGGACAGTGCCAAAGGCATTAAGTGTAATATTGCTAAATACTAAAAATATTTGACCACGTTGAAGCAATAAAAAACTTTCTATAGCAAAAGTCGAGTATGTGGTGAGTGCTCCTAAAAGACCGGTTGAAAGAAATGATTTTGCATGAAGTGAAAATATTGTCGTATACATAAAATATGCAATGAGCACTCCCATAATAAAACTACCTATTAGATTGACTCCCAGATACAGGTTCCTTAAGTAACTATTTTTAGCGCTGTAATGTTATCATCTTCTTTTCTTGCAATTGATTATTTTTTTACTCTTAAACGGGGAGTGTTAGAATGGTATGCTTTAATAAAAAAATCTAAAGTAGCGATGAGAGATTTAAAACATACGAGACATACTTACGCTGTTCAGGCAATAAAGTCCTGGATGTATACACTGCAAGAGGTTTCGGCCGTTTTTAGGCATAGTTCATTAAGTATGCTTTTTAGGTTACTCTGAAGAAATCGTAGATGATGAAAAATAATTGAAAGTTCTTAAAAGACCGTAGTGTAGGTGGATACGGATGGTGCTCAATACTGGATTCGAACCAGTGACCACTTCCATGTCATGGAAACACTCTACCACTGAGTTAATCGAGCAATGATGAAATATTACCCAAAAAATCTTAAAGTAATTTTTTTGTAATTTTTTTAGGCTAAGAATGATTTTTATATTTAATTTATGTTTATTAAGTGTATAATTTCATCATTAAAAAATATTCTTGAGAGAAGATAATGAAATTAACTGAATTAGAAGCATTAGGACTTAAAGAAGTTGGTCAGGTTTTCCATAACCTAAGTTATGATGACTTGATTAAGCATGAACTTGAAAACGGTGAAGTGCAAGAAACGAAAAAAGGTGCTACAGCAGTTGATACGGGAATATTCACAGGACGTAGTCCTAAAGATAAATTTTTTGTTGATCGTGACCCATCGAATAAATACATCGCTTGGGGTGATGTCAACAAAAAAGTTTCTTCTGAAGTTTTTGAAGAGCTTCTGGTGGTTGCACAAGAGCAATTGTCTGGTAAAGATTTGTATGTGACAGATGTTTTTTGTGGTTCATCTATCGCTTCAAAAAGATCAGTTCGTTTTGTTTCAGAGATAGCTTGGCAGTCTCATTTTGTTAAAAATATGTTTATCCGTCCCACTGCTCCAGAATTAGAAGTGTTTAAATCTGATTTTGTTGTTTTAAATGCTTGTAAAGCAGTGAATGATAAATGGAAAGAGCATGGTCTTAATTCAGAAGTTTTTGTTCTTTTTGATGTGGAAAACAATATAGCAATCATCGGCGGCACATGGTATGGCGGGGAAATGAAAAAAGGAATTTTTTCAATGATGAACTACTGGTTGCCATTAGAAGGTAAGCTTGCGATGCATTGTTCTGCAAATGTTGGCGAAAAAGGTGATACTGCACTTTTCTTCGGTCTAAGCGGAACTGGTAAAACAACTCTTTCAACTGATCCGCATCGTGCACTTATCGGTGATGATGAGCATGGTTGGGATAACTATGGAGTCTTTAACTTTGAAGGTGGATGCTATGCAAAAGTAATCAACCTTGATGGTAAAAGTGAACCGGAGATTTATAATGCTATCAGAACAAATGCACTTCTAGAAAATGTTGTTATGTATGGCGAAGGTGAAGTGGATTACGAAGATGGTTCTAAGACAGAAAACACTCGTGTATCTTACCCTATTGAGCATATTGATAATCATAAACATGATCTGATGGCTGGTCATCCACAAAACATCATCTTTTTAACGGCGGATGCTTTTGGTGTCTTACCTCCTGTTTCTAAACTTACAAAAGAGCAGGCAATGTACTACTTTTTAAGTGGATATACTGCTAAGGTGGCTGGAACAGAGCGTGGAATCACTGAGCCTGTTGCAACTTTCTCAGCTTGTTTTGGTGAAGCTTTTTTACCGCTTCACCCAACTGTATATGCAAAACTTCTTGGCGAAAAGATTGATGAGCATGGTGTGAATGTATACCTTGTGAACACTGGTTGGACTGGTGGTGCTTATGGTGTTGGAAAACGTATGAGTATTAAAAATACACGTGCCTGCATCAATGCCATCTTAGATGGAAGCATTAATAATTCTGAATTTGATGTGACAAAAACATTCAGGCTTCAGGTTCCAAAAACTTTAGGTGATATTAAACCAGAGATTTTAAATCCTCGTAATGCATGGAAAGATAAAGAGTTATTTGATAAAACCAGAGATGAGTTAGCTGAGATGTTTATTGAAAACTATAAAAAGTACCAAGATGGAGAACATACAGACTACGAACCATTCGGTCCAATCGTAGGTTCTTAAGATTTTATCTTTATCGCATCTTGCACAAAAATCCAACACGGCAGACTTTTAGTCTAGCCTTAGTTGGATATTTTGCACAATCTACAATAAATCTTGCTTTTGGCTCGAGTGTAGGGAATATTTTTAGAATAAAAATTTCGACCGAAACTCAAATAGAGCCAATAGTACTTTTATTTTTTAAATGCACTAAGCCTTTGGCTTACGTTTCGTCGCTGTTTCCATATAAAACCATAAGGCAGCACCAAACACTACCAATAGCACAGGTGCTATCCAAGGTTTCTCACCGATAAGTCCAGCAAGTTCCATTAATGGTTTTCCGGAGTAGTAACTACCAAGACCTACAACTAAAGCCCAAACAGCAGCACTGAAAATATTTAAGATCGCAAACTTTTTGAAGTCGTATTTGGTCAGTCCTATCGCAATAGGAATCAATGTTTTGATACCATATATAAACTTTTGAATAAGGATAATCCAGGAACCATACTTTTTCATCATAACATGAGCAAGCGCTAGTTTTCTTCTGTGCTTACGTAATCCTTCCATCATCATACTTTTTTGGTACCGTGCCATATAAAATAAAGCAATATCCCCAAGTGCATTGGCAGTGAATGCAATAGCGATAGAGGTGCTTAAATCCATTTTACCCATATAAGACAAAACACCGGCACCAAGAAGTGCTACAAAGCCACCGCCAAAAGAGTAGAGGAAAAGTCCTATATATCCGTATGTTGCTAAATTACTAAATGTATCTTCCAAAAATCACTCCTTAATTTTTGATAGTGGAAATCTTTTTGACGAGCATATTTTACTTGTAAAATATAGCCGGAAAAAAATTAGATTTGCACTACCCACCTTTTGTTATAACTGTTTTATTTTTTGTATTTCATCACGAAGACGGGCTGCTTCTTCGAAGTTTAATTCTTTGGCTGCTTGCTTCATTTTAAGCATCAATTCTTTTGTTATAGCTTTTTTTTCTGATGCCGGCATTTTATCGCGTTTTTTATGTTTTTGGTAAATATCGCCATATTCTTCCACTTTTAGATTTTCATCAAGCTTACGAATGGTCGTTGTAGGAATGATACCATGCTTTTTATTATGCTCTTCTTGGATCTTTCTTCTTGAAGTTGTCGTGTCTATAGCTTTTTGCATAGATTTGGTGATCTTATTCGCATAAAGGATGACTCTGCCATTTGCATTTCTCGCACCACGGCCAATAGTTTGAATAAGGGCAGTCTCGCTTCGTAAAAAACCCTCTTTATCTGCATCTAAAATAGCCACTAAACTAACCTCCGGCAAATCCAATCCTTCACGAAGCAGATTTATTCCTATAAGTACATCAAACACACCTTGACGAAGCGCACGAATGATTTGATTTCGCTCTATTGTGTCGATATCTGAATGCATATATTGGACTTTAATCCCTAAATCTGCCAGATATTTAGTAAGAGCTTCTGCCATTTTTTTTGTAAGGACAGTGATGAGAATTCTTTCATTTTTAGCAGCAATTTTAACTATTTCATCATGTATGTCTTCAACCTGATTGTCTGATGTTTTTATCTCTAAAATAGGATCTAATAAACCAGTCGGACGGATGATTTGGTGTGCAGTCACACTTGACATTTCCAGCTCGTAAGGAGCGGGTGTTGCTGATACAAAAAGGTAATGAGGTGCTTTGTTGATATACTCGTCAGCCATTAAAGGACGATTGTCTAAAGCGGATGGAAGTCTAAACCCATAATCCACAAGAACTTCTTTTCTAGCCCGATCCCCTGCATACATTCCTCTGTATTGCGGAAGTGAAACATGTGATTCATCAACGATAACTAAGTAGTCCTGATTTCTTTGTGTAAAATAGTCTAGTAAGGTGAATGGTGCTTCACCGGGTTTTTTATTTGTAAGCAAACGGGAGTAGTTTTCTACCCCCTTGCACATACCGGTGGTTTGAAGCATCTCTAAGTCGAACTCAACTCTTTGTTTAAGTCTTTGGTATTCTAAGAGTTTTCCGGTTTCGGTGAAGTATTTGAGTCTGTCATCAAGTTCATCTTCTATACGCTTAATTGCCACTGCCATTTTTTCTTGGCTGACACTGAATTGTGAACATGCATAGATAGTGAATTTTTTATGCTCTTCGAGTTTTTTATTGTCAATCACTTCAAAAGTGTAAATAGCTTCTATCTCATCTCCAAAAAATTCAACTCTGATAGCTTCTTGTTCAAAGTAGGGTGGATAAATATCTAAACTTTCACCATTCACCCGGATATGCCCGCTGTCAAAATATGTATCGTTTCGACTGTAGCCCATCTCAACCAAACGAAGCAGAAGTTTTTTCTGGTTTATCTCATCTCCAACTTCAAGAGCTTGAACCATGTTTAAGTATTCCTCAGGATCTCCAAGACCATAGTTTGCAGATACAGAAGCAATGACAATAACATCATCATAAGAAAGAAGATTGGCTGTAGAAGAGAGTCTCATTCTCTCAAGTTCATCGTTTATCGCTGAATCTTTTTCTATAAACAGATCCTGACGGGGAATGTAAGCCTCCGGCTGATAATAATCATAGTACGATACAAAATATTCAACATGTGCATCAGGAAAGAAACTTCTAAATTCAGAATATAACTGCGCGGCTAAAGTTTTATTATGCGTCATGATGATGGTGGGCATCTGAGTTTTTTCTATAACTTTCGCCATAGTGTAGGTTTTACCGCTGCCGGTAACACCTTCAAGTGTCTGATAACGATTCCCTTTGTTGATGGAATCACTTAATTCTTTTATAGCGGTGGGCTGGTCTCCAGCTGGAGAATATTCTGATTTTACTTTAAATAGTGCTTCTTTTTTCATTAGTGGAATTATAGCTAAATTGCTGTTTTTCTATTGTTTTTACTTGTTTATAAGAGGTGTGTTTGTGAGATATTTGTCAAATTTTTGTAATAAAAAACTTAGAGAGAATAATCGAATGTAAAATAGCATGACACCTTCCAAGGCAAAGATGTCATGCTCAGGAGAGAATGGGTTTTAAAGCGACTTAAAACACCATGTCTAAATGTGGAGAGCTTGAGGGAATGTTGACTCCGGCATCTTCATATACAGCCATGTGGTGTGCAAACGCACTTGAAGCCAAAGCTCCCATCAATAATGCCATTGTAATTAATTTTTTCATTTTGTTTCCTTATTTTGAAGTGTGGTATTGTAACGATAGAGTGTTAGTAAAGAGTAAGCGTTAGTTGAAGATTTTTTTTGGATATTCAAACGATAAAAGTTTGGCATTTTCTGCACTTATATCTGCCCATTTCTCACAAGAAAATTCAATTTCTACAATACCGCAGGTGACAATATTTTCATCAAAATCTATGTACATTTCCACAAGCATATTAAGTTCAGGGTTATGCCCGCATAAAAAAACCGTTTTATAAGTATCATCCATCTTAGTTAAAATCTTATGAAGTGTATCACTTGAACAATCATAGATATCATTTGAAAATAAGATATCTTTAGTATAGCCCAGCTCTTTTGCAATGAGTTGAACTGTTGTTTTTGCCCTAAGTGCTGCGCTTGAGATTATGATATCTGGAAATATATGCTTTTCTTTTAATTTTTTCCCCATAAACGGTGCATCTTTTTGACCTCTTTTATTTAGAGGTCTATCAAAGTCATCCAAGGAACTGTCTTTCCAACTTGATTTTGCATGTCTTATGATGTATAACTTTTTCATACTTTCTTTTTCCCTGTATTGTTTATCCAGTTTTTTAAACTTTTCATATAAATCTTTATTCTGTGTCTGCGTATATTCATATATTTGTTCAAAGGATATATGGTCTATGCTGAATGAATCTAATCTTTTTAAAGCATTGAAGTTGTCATTTATAGTTCCTAGTAAATCTTTTATACTTGTTAAAATTTTCACCTTTTCTTCATCTGCAAATTCATTATTTAATTCTACATATAATCTTTTTTTTATGTGAATTCTATATTTATGAAGCTGAGTTTGGTTTAGTGTCAGAGCTTCTCTATTGTAATCTTGGAGCATATCACTTTGCTTATTCTCGAGTTCTATATATTTGGGAACATCTAAGGAAGCTATAAATGCATGAAGTTTGGAGACTTGCTTTTTTCTACTCTTATTTGTATCTTTTTGTATCTTTTTCAAATCAATTTGATTTTGATGCTCTTTGGGAAGGGAATCAAGATACTCTTGTAAAAAAACATCTAAATCTCTAATCTTATTTGTCAATTTTATAATTTTTTTCAAAGCTGTATAAAACTGATCATCCGCACTTATTAATGAAAGCATCTTTCTGCAATGTATGCGTAAAGCATGAATGGAGTCAACATCACTTTTCTTTTGAAGTTTTTGAAGTTTTTTTAAAAATGATTTTGTTTTCATAATTCCAGCCTCCGCAGTTATTATAAGCTTTTTTTAGGATTTAATCAAGGAGGCGTAGGTGAAGTAATAGACTTTCCTGTGGCGGATTCATACATTGTGCAAGCCCAGGAGAAACCTTCCTGGCAAGCCTGTTTAAGATAAGGCATGGCTTCTTCACCTCTGCTTTGGCTGATAAGTGTGAATGCTTTTGTAATCGGGCTTTGAAGTTCATTGTATTTATCACAGCCTTCTGTAACACCTTCATTACAAGCTTTTTGATAGTATTCAATGGCTTTATCTGTTTGGTTTTGTCTTAAATAGCGGTCTGCTTTTTTTAGAGAACCTGCATGGATATTTATAAGTAAAGTAAGCAATAGCAATAGTTTTAGCATTATCTTTTTTCCTTTTGTCAGTGAACAATAGATGTTTTTCAGTTTTTGATTATACCTATTTTCAAATTTATTTGCTAAAAATAATGACGCTTCGGAGTTCATTGTTCATAAAAATCTCACTCGTTTTTCGCCGAATTGACTACGAAGATTTTTCTTTATTACTTATAATGAGATTCCATATTTTCAGATATAATTTGAAAAAATAATAAAGTATTTATCACTGTGAAAAGTATTGGAGATACGTGGAAACAAACAACATAGAAAATGT
>JACNLH010000073.1 GCA_014381585.1 Candidatus Sulfurimonas ponti | reverse complement strand
TTATTATTTAATTCGCGAAGTTTATCTTTTTTGCTTTTCTTTTTACCTTTTACAGGAGCGGGACCTTTGACTTTTTTTGGCGCTTCACCTGTGAGCTCAAAGCCTTGCACACTTTCTCTTGGAAGTTGAATATCTGCACGTTTTTCAATCAACTTAAAGTGCGCTTCACTCTCTTGGTCTATGAAAGATATTGCTAAACCGGATTTGCCGGCACGGGCAGTTCGTCCGATACGGTGAATATAATCAGTGGGCGACCTAGGTAAGTCAAAGTTCACAACACAGTCTATATCGTCTATATGCAAACCACGCGAAATCAAGTCTGTGGTGAAGAGAATGTTGATTTTTTTGTCTTTGAACTCTTGAAGTGTGAGATTTCTTTCTTCTTGGTCTAAATCCCCATGAAAAGATTGTGCATTGAGTCCATGTTTTTTAAATTTCATAGCAATGTTGTCAGTCGCACGTTTGTTTGCCATAAACACCAATACCTGTCCAAGCTTTTCTTCTTTAATAAGATGGCGTAAAAGTGGTGAACGGTTCTCAATATTCACCTGTATAACTCTTTGAAGTATGTTTGGCACCGTAGCTTCTTCACCATCAAGACTCACTTGGATAGGCTCTTTTGTTATACGAGAAGCGATAGCTAACATTTTTTCAGGGTAGGTGGCAGAAAATAAAAGGTTTTGCCTTGTATCGGGTATAGCGCTAAGTATAGAGTCAAGTTCCTCTGCAAAACCTAAGTCCAGCATCTTATCTGCTTCATCTAGAACTAAAAACTCTAGGTTTTCAAGACTCATCTGTTTTTTACTTAAAACATCGATAAATCTTCCTGAGGTTGCCACTAAAATATCACAACCTTGCTGGATATCATACAGCTGTTCACCAATCTTCTCTCCACCGATCAGACTCACTGTTTTAATGCTCTTTGGCGCGGTTTTGGAAAAAGTGTCAAAGCCTTGGGCTATTTGCAGTGTAAGCTCTCTTGTCGGTGTCAACACCAAGATTCGGATTTTTGCTTTTTTTTGTGTTTCTTTAGATTTTATCTCAGAGAGTGACTGAATCAGAGGAAGAATAAAACCGGCACTTTTTCCAGTGCCGGTTTGCGCACGGGCCATGATGTCTTCACCCTTTAGGATGAGAGGAATAACCTGTGTTTGGATTGGAGTTGGATTTGTAAAACCATTCTCACGAATGGCTTTAAGAATTTGGCTTGAGAGTCCTAGAGTTTTAAATGACATTAAGATTTAAGAGAGTTTAACTGCTCTAAAACCTTTTCTTGTTTTGATGACGCATCTGCTAAGATTTCACGATTTTTTGCTAAAACATCTTCTGGAGCGTTTGCTACAAATCTTTCATTATTTAACATATTTCTTACTTTATCTATCTCTTTTTGGAGTTTCTCATCTTGTTTTGTAAGTTTTGCAATGATTGAACTTAAATCTATAGAGTCTGTCGGTATAAAAGTCTCACAAAGATCAGAAATGTCACTTACTGAATTCTCAACCTTCGCCTCTGTAAACTCCACCTCTGTTACTTTTGCAAGTCTGATGATGAAAGGAAGCATTGCAGTTTTATCTTCTTCGCTGATTCCGTCGATTTTTACAAAAGCTTTCTCGATTTTTTGGTTTGCTAAATCAACAAGAACTTTTGCACGTCTGATAGATACGATTGCATCCATGATAATCTCAAACTTACGTTCTTCTTTTTCTCGTTTTTTTGTTTTATGAGGATATGGCATAAGCATAATTGACTCGCCACTCTCAAGTGAAGTTCCTGAGAGTTCATGGTATAGATACTCTGTAATAAAAGGCATAAAAGGGTGAAGTAATTTCATAGCCTCTTTAAAAATAGCTCCGAGTTCAGTTATTGAATCTTTATCTGCTTTACTTAATTCAATCCCCCAACCACAAAATTCATTCCAAATAAATTTATATAAAATAAGTGCCGCATCATTGAATTTATACTCATCTAAACATGCACGAACTTCTTTTGTCGCAAAGTTTAATCTTGAAGCCATGTACTTACCAAGATCTGTATCAAGACAAAAACCGCCTAAGTCAGGGAAAACATCCACATTCATCTGTAAGTATTTACTTGCATTATAAAGCTTGTTGGTGAAGTTACGGTTAAGTTCAAGCTTTTCTGTGCTCATACGGATATCACGCCCCTGTGCCGCAGACACTGCGAGAGTGAAACGTAATATATCAGCGGAGTATTTTTCAACCATATCAAGAGGGTCAATCACATTCCCCTTTGATTTTGACATCTTTTGTCCATTTTCATCACGAACAAGTGCGTGAAGATAGATATGGTTAAATGGCAATTGCCCTTGAAAATGTTCACCCATCATCATCATTCTAGCCACCCAAAAGAAAAGGATATCAAAACCTGTGATGAGTAAAGTGTTTGGATAAAAGTCTTTCATATCGTTTGATTTAAAAAGTTTATCCATCTCTGTATCGCCATTTCCCCAACCTAAAGTTGAAAAAGGCCAAAGTGCAGACGAAAACCAAGTGTCAAGAACATCCGGGTCTTGCGTTAAGTTTTTAGATGCACATTTAGGACAAGATTCTGGATGTTCCTCTTGGCTTGCAAACTCATGTTCACAATCATCACAATAAAATACCGGAATCTGATGTCCCCACCAAAGCTGACGGGATATACACCAGTCACGTAATTCGCCCATCCAAGAGTTGTATGAATTTATCCAGTGCGGAGGAAAAAATGTTGCTTCACCGGCATTCGTTTTTTCTATCGATTTTACAGCGACTTCTTTACGTAAAAACCATTGTTTAGAAATATACGGCTCAACGATGTTTTTACATCTGTAACAATGCCCGACTTGGTGTTTATGCTCTTCCACCTTCACCATAAAACCTTCTTCTTCAAGACGTTTTACAATAATCTCACGTGCTTCGATACGCTCTAGTCCTTTAAACTCTTCAGCATAGTCATTAAGGATTCCCTTTTCATCAAAGACAGTGATAAATTCTAAATCATGACGTTTTCCAACTTCGTAGTCATTTTGATCATGTGCAGGAGTCACTTTCACCACACCTGTACCAAATTCCATATCAACATGGGTGTCGGCGATGATTGCCACTTCACGTTGTAAAAGGGGAAGACGGATTTTTTTGCCTATGAGATGTGTGTAACGTGCATCATCAGGGTGAACCATCACAGCAGTGTCCCCGAAGTATGTCTCAGGTCTGGTGGTTGCTACTTCAACGTGACCGCTTCCATCAGCAAATGGATACTTGATGTGGTAAAACTTTCCATCATGATCCTCGTGTTCCACTTCGATATCACTCAGTGCACCATCGTGTGTACACCAGTTCACCATATAGTTTCCACGAACAATAAGACCTTCATTATAAAGGTGAAGAAAAGATTCTTTTACAGATTTTTGTAAGCCTTCATCCATGGTGAAACGTTCACGTTCCCAAGCAGGAGAGACACCCATGTGGCGGAGTTGTTTTGTCATGATTCCGGCAGATTCTTCTTTCCAAGCCCAAACACGTTCTAAGAATTTTTCACGTCCTAGTTCTTCTTTTGTAGTCCCCTCAGCAAGAAGCTGTTTCTCAACAACATTTTGTGTGGCAATCCCTGCGTGGTCTGTTCCCGGTTGCCACAGTGTTTTATATCCGTCCATACGTTTGTAGCGGGTGATGATGTCTTGAAGTGTGAATGTAAGTGCATGACCAATGTGCAGGCGACCTGTGACATTTGGCGGCGGCATCATTATAGAGAAGTTTTTTCCCTCTTTTTGAATCGCTTTGTTTGCATCAATCTCGAAGTATTTTCTTTCTTCCCAGATTTTGTAGAATTTGTTTTCTGTATTTTGTGGTTCGTAGCTCTCTGCTGCCATATAATCGCCTTAAAAGTCTTTTATTTAAATTGCGCGATTATATCTAAAATGAGGAAAGTGTTTGCTTAGAGACGAGCTCTTAATCTATACCCGTAATTCTTTGTTTAATTTTCATCTTATCATCATACATATTTTTGTCTGCAAGTTCTATGACTGAAGCTAAAGAATCTCCTTCTTTAAACTTATAGGCACCTATAGAAAAACTGACTCTAAAAGAGATTTCAGCAGTTTTGAGTTTTTTACTTATTACGTTTTCTCTAATTTGGTTCAGTTTTGTAAAAGCAGTGTCTTGGTCAACATTTTTACCAAAGAGTATAATAAACTCATCTCCTCCATAGCGGATAACTTTTTCTTTTGTAATTCTTAATTGATTTGCTATATAAACTAAAACTTTATCACCAACGATATGACCATGTGTATCATTCACAAGTTTAAAAAAGTTTAAATCAATAATAGCTAAAGTTCCATTTTTAATTAAATTGACATTTTCTTCATCTAAAAATTCATCATGCATCCATTTTCTATTGTATACATTTGTAAGTTCATCTTTGTATACGGCTTCTTTAAGTTTTTCTATCTCTTTACGCAAGTTATTGGTTTCTTTAAGAATTTGAGCTAAGGTTACTTCATCTTTTTCTCTAATAGCGGTAATCGCTTTACTTGTGTTATCGCTTAATCGCACAACACTTTGAGAGTTTTGATTTTGGACAGTGCTACACATCTGAATTTTATCATCCAAAAGTGAATCTGTCATTTTTTCTTCATTATTTAAATTTGTTCCGTAGGGAAGTGCATGTTTTTCAAAAAATGATTTATAAATGCTTGGAGTTACAATATTAATATTGTTAACTGCGTTTCTAGTCTCATTTGATATAACTTCTAATATTCTGGCATCTGCTTGCATACAATAACCCCAACCTTTATTTCATATTGGGTTTATTATATCATGTTAAATGTGATATTCATTTATTTCAGAGACAATGAGTATGTATTTTATAAAATTGTAACATCCTAGGCAAATTTAAATGTATTGAGAGCTACCCTTAAATTAAAAGTTGTATAATCTCATTCTTAAAAAAAAGGAGGATTTGCCTATGCCCTTATCGCGTTTAAACCAAGAACAATATGCTGCGGCAACATCTTCTTTTAGCCAAAACCTTATTATAGCTTCTGCAGGAACCGGTAAAACCTCAACTATTGTGGGTAGGATAGGACATCTTTTAGGCACCGGTGTGAAGCCCGGGGAGATTCTTCTGCTTACATTCACCAACAAAGCTGCAGCAGAGATGGTTGAGCGTGTTGCTGAGTATTTCGGTAAAGATGTGGCTTCTAAAATCGATGCCGGCACTTTTCACGCAGTCTCTTACAGATGGTTGAAAAAGCACGATAAAAAAGTTGTGTTAAAACAGCAACGTGAACTTAAAACACTTTTTCGCAGTGTTTTTGAAAAACGAAACTTTATGAATATAGAAGCTGAAGTCACACCTTATGGCGGGAACTACTTGTATGATGTGTATTCTTTTTATCAAAACACAGAATTGAGTCAAGATTTTGAATCTTGGATAAGTGAAAAATATGAAGAGCATGAACAGTTTGCAATGATTTATGCGGATATTGTGGATGAGTTTGAAGCCTTGAAAAAAGAGTACGGTTTTGTCAACTTCAATGACTTGCTTTTAAATTTCAGAGATATTTGCAAAACAAAGGACTTAGGATATAAAGAAGTTTTGGTTGATGAGTATCAAGACACCAATGCTCTTCAAGGAACCCTTATAGATGCAATGGCTCCGCCGTCTTTGTTTTGTGTCGGTGATTATGACCAGAGTATTTATGCATTCAATGGGGCGGATATATCGATAATCGGTTCTTTTTCTACAAAGTTTCCTGAGGCAAAGGTGCATACTTTAACAAAAAATTATCGCTCATCCCTGCCAATACTTTCACTTGCCACAAAGGTGATAGAGCATAATGAAAGAATCTATCCCAAACAGTTGGAAGTCACACGCACAGGAACTGCTGAGTCTCCAAAGCTTTTAGCGTATGATGAGCTGTTTGATCAGTACCATGCCATTGCTGCAAAAATCCGAGACAGCCAAACACCTCGTGAAGAGATAGCGGTTATCTTTAGAAACAACTCTTCTGCAGATGGTATAGAAGTGGGGCTTCGCGAACTTGACATCCCGTGTAAACGTAAAGGCGGGACAAGCTTTTTTGATTCAAAAGAGGTGAAGGCAGTTCTTGATTTATACACGCTTTTAATCAATGAAGCTGATATGATGAGTTTTATTCACCTCTTTGAGTATGCACGAGGCATCGGTTCTGCGATGGCAAAAGAGATGTATCTTGCACTTAAGAACCTGGGTCATGGAAGTATATTTTATGGTCTTTATGCAGCGGACGAGTCGATTAAGAATCCTTTTGAAAAAAGAAAAGTCTCTCATCAGCTTGGTCTTTTTGATGACTTTTTGGAACTTGGAGCAGTTGGAAAGTTTGCCAAGCTTGGCTTTGAAGCGAAGTTTATGAAAAATCCGATATTAAAACATCCAAAACTTACAAAAGACGGAGCAAGTTTTTTGCATGACTTTTATTCACTGTATAGGGATTTAAAAGGGATAAAACAACCCCGCACCATCGTAAGAAAGATAGTGGCTTCGTCTATGTATAACCGTATCTCTGATGTTCTGTCTTCTAAGCGCGCACAGCTTAAAGACGGAAGTGTGGATGAGAAGCAAAAAACTGAATCACTCTCAAGAATAGCAAGAAAAATGTCACTTTTAGAAGAGTTGTCCAAACCTTATAACGAGCATGAAAGATTTTTAAATGCAATGATTTTAGGATCTTCTGATCTGACACAAGGTGAAGGGGTTAATCTTTTAAGTGTGCACGCTTCAAAAGGTTTAGAGTATAAAGAAGTCTACGTGATTGATTTGATGGATGGAAGATTTCCAAACCGCAAGCTTATGCAAAGAGGCGGTTCTCTTGATGAAGAGAGACGGCTTTTTTATGTTTCTGTCACAAGGGCGAAAGATATTCTTTATCTTTCTTTTGCAAAATATGACAAGATAAAAAAGATAAACTTTATGCCCTCTCAGTTTTTATATGAGGCCGGACTTGTACCAAAAGATGAAGCGTACCGCGCTTTAGTTTTAAAAGAAGCAGAAAAAGAGGAAAACTAAACTTCTACAGTTCCTGCTATTTTTCTTGCTTCATCTTCTCTAATCTCTCGTATCCCTATAAAGTAAGTGTTTCCTAAGTATATAACGTAAAACACCGCTCCAAAAAACACAGCAAAGGGTATGAGTGAGATAAGATACAGTGCTAAAGTCTTAAGTCTCAAGTCAGTGCCGTTTCTAAACTTCATAGTATGGTCTTCTTCTTTTGTTGCAATAGTTGAGGCTATATCAAAGGTCATCACTTTATGAAAGAAATAATAAAGCGGAAAGTTAAAAGCTATGATATTCACCAGCGGTATAAAATACAAAGGGATGAAGAGAAAAAAGAGCACGACCATGATTAAAGCCCACTTCACCACTGCGAGCAAGCCGGTGATAATATTAGAATATCCAATCATCTCGACATCTTGGTAATGACGGCGTTGGAGCTCTTTTAAAACAAAAGGTGTGAGAAAACCAAGCACTAAAACTGCAATGATTATGGAGACATAGAGTGTTAAAAAACCGCCAATGGCATAGACTAAAAATGTGGCTATCCACGAAGTAAGCGCATGATTCATTAAAAACTTCATAATGGCAGTCCCTTCAAGCTGTGCTTCCAGGGTTTCTGTATGAGGAACTCCGTTTTGTATAGTTGTTTGTGTGCTCTCAACATGCATAGAACCTAAGGCGTCAAGTCCGGCTCCCGCAAGCATAAAGAAGAATGTATACATTAATATCATTGAGATTATAAATGGCATCAGGGCGTACTTCATCATTTGCATAGTTAAAAAATCTTTTACACTTAGTAAAAAAAGGTTTTGCATATCTCTCATTGTTTGCTCCAAAGTTTTTGGTTTAATTTTAGTTCTTCTACGATGCCTATACACAGGTGAAGTGTTTGAACATATTCCATCGCTATTTTATAGTCTAATAGTGAACGAAAAACAGATGGTTCGAAGAGGTCTTTGTTGTACTCTATTGCAAGGTTGATTGATTGACCTACAAAAGAGATGTGCAGAGGATGTTTAGAGCGCTTCTTAAAGACTAAGAGTTTTTGCATTAAAGAATGAGAAAGTATGTATCGTGCTTCGATTTGATCACTTGCATAGACTACAAACTCTTTTTCAAACTCAGGATGATCCATCTTCACCAATTCTTCACGTGAAGCATTTTTTGATTGCAGCCATCCACCGATAAGGTCTCCAAAAGTGCTTTGGGCACTGTCGGGTAAAACCACAGTGGAGCCACTGAAGTGTTTATGAAAATCAGCAACAATAAACAAGCCTTGAAAAACAGTGCTCCAATTATCTTTTCCTTTGGAACTTTTGTGCCTTTTTTCTGCGTGAATATCAGAAAACTCAATATGTATATCATCTATTTCACCATGTACAAAATCATTTCCGGAATACCTGTCTATAGTTGAGTTGAATAGTTTTGAATCTCGAAAATACTTTTGTGAGAGGTGTTGCTTGGATTCATAGTTAAGGTTTGAATCTAGCTCTTTTATGAGAGGATGGATGACTTTTTCTTTAAATTCTTTCGTATAGTCTTTAATCAGCATTTTATATATGATAGCACCGAGTGCAAAGTATCCAAAAGCAAAAAACATCATGATATCGGAACTAGAACCCATCATGGAAAATACAAATGAGTAAAGGGCAAAGGTGAAGAGTGTGAAAAGTATAGCAACAACAATAAGCCTGTATTGTAATTGCTTCCTGTCTTTTTCGAGCTTTTTTAAGGCTGCAAATAAGACCTTGTAATAAAAATCAGTAAGTTCACTTAGGCTTTTCATTTATGAGTTGAAAAGCTCTTTTACATTTACGTTTTTTCTTTCATTTTCAGTGATTTGGAAAACATCTTTTTTAATGTAGTTCATAGCATTGGCCATAAAGTTTGTAGGAAACATCTCTATAGCATTGTTATAATCAGTGACGGCTTGATTATAAGCGCGACGTGCCGCAGAGATTTGCTCTTCCACCTCATTTAAACTGGCCTGAAGATGCATTACATTTTCATTAGCCTTTAACTCAGGGTAGTTTTCCACCGCCACCATGATAGAACCAAGAGCAGAACTCACTTTGGCATCGAGTGCTATTTTATGTTCATCTGAAATGTTTGGCCTGTTGGCTTCTGCACGAAGCTTTGTGACTTCAGTGAAAAGAGATTTCTCATGTTCCATATATTTGCTCACAGTCGCAACAAGATTCGGGATGAGGTCATAACGTTTTTTGAGTTGGGCATCCACACCTGCAAAAATATTTTGAACTTGATTTTTTTTCGAAACCAGAGAATTGTACATGAGAATAAGTGCAATCACAATCACACCCAGGATTATTAAATTAGTAGACATAGGATAAGTCCTTTAGAATGTTATTTTATACCCTAGTCCATAAATATTATCAATGAAAAAGGTCTTATTTCCAGATAGATCGAAGATTTTTTTCTTAAATCTTGAAATGAGCTGTACGACATTATTGCATAAATCATCTTTTGAATCAGTATTTTCAAAAATATTACGGGATATATCACAAGCTGACTTATGAGAAAAATTGTTTTCACATAAATAGCTGATTAATTTTTTTTCATTTTTAGAAATGTTTATTTTTTGTGTCTTGTAAAATAAGGACTGACTCTTAAGATCATAAGCATAATCCTCAGATAAAACCATAAGTGTTTTATTTTCTATTTTTGAGATGACATTTTTTAAGCTTTTATCTAAGTCTTCTTGTTTCACCGGTTTAATGAGGTATGCAAAAATCTGTGAGTTGATAGCGTCAATAAGATTATCTTTTTGGCTGTAAGCCGTAAGTATTATTATCTCTATTTTCTTGTCAAGCTTTCTTATCTCCTGAGCGAGGTGAAGACCATTCATTTCAGGGATGGATATATCTAAAATAGCCAAATCAATTGTGTTTGAATGATAAAGTTTTAAGGCATCGAATTCATTATCACTCACAATGACATGGGAGAAATACTTCTTAAATATTTTAGTGAAATCTTCCCTGATTTTTTGATCCTCTTCAACATAAAGAAGTGTTAAATTATTTGTCATTCTATAATCCTGAATTTATAATAATACTCTTAAACTTTAAAGATGCTCTTGGATGAGAACTTCAGAAAATGAGTATTTTTAAATATTATCTTTTGTGTAATGATAATGTTATAACTAATTCTAGCATTTTTAAATTAATATCTTTATTTATAATTTTTTTAAGTTTAGGATTTTTTGTATTTTAATTTTTTATAATCTCTTTAGCACAGGTGAAGGCACTTGCCCAGGCCCAGGTGAAATTAAATCCCCCGCGGCGTCCGAGAACATCGAGCACTTCACCGATAAAGTAGAGATTGTTATGTTTGAGAGATTCCATCGTGAGTGGATTGATCTCTGAAGTGTCGACTCCTCCGCCTGCAACTTCAGCATGACGAAAACCATGTGTGTCTTTGACTTCAAATCTCCAGTTTAGAATTTGATTGGCAATTCTTTTTGTAAGTTTTGTATTGAGTGTGCTGATTTTAGCATTATAGGATAGCTCTAGAGTGTCTAAGAGTGTTTTTGCAATTTTTAAAGGGAGTAAACCATGCAAAAGATCTAAAAAAGAGAGGGTTGGATTTATTTGTGAGAGTTTCATCATATAGCTTGATAGACTTTGAGGAGTGTATTTTGGTGAAAGGTTTAAAGATATGTCGACTGCCTGATAATTTAAAAGACTCTCGGAAGCTTTTTGAGATATGTCTAAAACGGCGAATCCAGAAACACCATAGTTGGTGAATAATATATCGCCCCAAACACTCTCAACAGCCTTGCCGTTTATAAGAAGAGTGACTGCGCCATCAACTTTTGCACCGCTCATTTTTTCATGTGCTTGAGAGTTAAGTTCGAGTTGCACTAAAGAAGGGTAGCTTGGGATGATGGTATGCCCAAATTCTGATGCGAATTTTTGACCGTCAGTGTTCCCGCCTAAATGTGAGGCTGCCTCTGAGCCGGTAGCGACAACAACTGCATCGTATTTTTCAAAAAGAGTTTTTATCTGCGTGATTTTTGTATCTGTGTGGAAGTGCACACCAAGGCTTCGTGCATGGTTTTCTAAAAGATTCGCAACACTTTTTGCTTCATTACTTAAAGGGTACACTTTTCCATCACTTTTTATATCAAGTTCAAGTCCGATGGAAGAGCAGAATTTTTGGAAATCTGAAAATTTGAAACGCTCAAGAGCATGTTTTACGAAGCCGGCATTATCACTGAAAAAATCATTTTGTGTCACTGTGGTGTTTGTAATGTTGCAACGTCCATTCCCGGACACTAAGATTTTCTTGGCACATTTAGTGTTTTGTTCAAAAATATCCACAACATGCCCCTGTTTTGAACAAACTATGGAACATAAAATACCGGATGCACCTGCACCTATAATAGCTATCTTTTTCATTGTGAGATTTTAACATATACTTACTTTTTCTGAGGAAAGTATAATACAAATGTAACGAAATTATGATAGAATTGACACAAGATTAAACATAAGTGATTGTTATGCGAACAGAAAACACCTACTATACAGACAAAAACAGTTTTGAAAAATTTGTCAATGAAAATAACTTTTTATATGAAGCGAATATCTTAATTCAAATTTTCAGTTCAATAGCAGAAGAAAACATCTTGCAAAAAACACTCAATAGTATATTGAGTGTCCTTCCTCAAGCAAGACTTATCGGTTCGAGCACTGATGGTGAAATATTAGATAATGTGGTCTCAACAGATAAAATCATCGTCAGTGTCAGTGCATTTGAAAGGGCCACTTTAAGTGTGGGACTTGTGAAGCATGAGGGTGATAGTTACGCATGTGGTGCAAGTTTGGCAAAGAAGCTGCTGAAAGCTAATACAAAAGCATTGTTTTTATTCGCTGATGGATTAAATACAAACGGTGAAGTGTTTTTAAACGGTGTCCAAAGTGTCTCTGAAGATATTCCCATAGCTGGCGGTTTAGCAGGAGACGGAGCGGTTTTTCATAAAACTTTTGTTTTTTCAAATGAGGGCATAATCTCAGAAGGTGCTGTCGGAGTTTCGGTGAATGCAGAAAAACTCAGTGTTCAAAGCACCTATAATTTCAATTGGCAAGATATCGGTAAAGTTTTAACAATCACTAAAGCCCAAGATAACAGAGTGTATGAAATAGACGGCATAAGTGCGGTGGATGTTTATGCAAAGTACCTCGGTGAAGAGATAGCAGACTCACTTCCCGCTGTGGGCATAGAATTCCCCTTGATTATCACGAGAAACGGTATGAAAATAGCCCGGGCGGTTTTAGGAATGCATGGAGACGGTTCTCTTATCTTTGCCGGAAATATCAATGAAGGCGATCAAGTGCAGTTTGGTTATGGAAACTCCGGAATGATTTTAAGCCAGACTCTAAACACTAAAGAGCAAATAAATATGCCTTGTGTTGAATCAATCTTCATATATTCTTGTATGGCACGACGAAGGTTTTTAAATGCTGCAATAGCAATTGAGTTGACACCTTTAGCCCATTTGGCACCTACAAGCGGTTTTTTCACCTATGGGGAATTTTTTAAAGC
>JACNLH010000133.1:10569-12637 GCA_014381585.1 Candidatus Sulfurimonas ponti | reverse complement strand
TATCAAAAAAAGCAAAAGAACTTGAGAGTGTCTTAAAAAGTGATGAAACAACTTTATACAGTTTAAATGTGCAAGAATTTGCTATTTTAATTACAGATAAAGATTTATTTGCAAAATATCTATTATTGCTGGAACATTCAATTTTAGCGAATGATGAGTTTGATGAACCAATAAACAATAAACATAATATGACAAACTTTACGGCAGGCGTTGCCTTTGGAGTTAAAAATATATTCAATCACGCTGATCTTATCCTCCAAGAAGCAATAATCTCTAAAGTGAATTATAAAATTTATGAAAAAAGTGAATCGGCAAAACAATTACAAGAGGATAATTTAAATCGCTTAAGCATCTATAAAAAAGCCCTCCATAACGGGAATATTATTCCTTATTTTCAACCGATTATTGATGCAAAAACTGAAGAAATCATCAAGTATGAAGCTTTAGCAAGAATAGAAACTGATAATGGTGAAGTTATCAGTCCTTATTATTTTTTAGATTCTGCAAAAGAGGATAAAACCTTTGAATACTTCACAAGACAAATGATGCAAAAAGTTTTTATAGTGTTTTCCAAAAGTGATGTGCATATATCCATTAATATCACCTATGAAAACATCATCTCTGAATCTATGATTAAATATATACAAAATCGGCTTGATAAGTACGGCGGAGACGGCATCACATTTGAAATAGTTGAATCTGAAGATATTCACGACTATAGGGTCTTAGAAAACTTTATATTAATGGTGAAGGAATATGGGTGTAAAGTTTCAATCGATGATTTTGGATCCGGTTATTCTAATTTTACAAATATATTAAAACTTAACATCGACTATATTAAAATTGACGGCTCCCTGATTAAAAGACTAAACACTGATCAAAATGTGAAACATATGATAAAGGGTATTTTACTCTATGCACAAAACACCGGTATTAAAACTATTGCTGAATTTGTGAGTTCTCAAGAGCTTACGGACAGAGTTAGAGAACTAGGGATTGATTATATTCAGGGCTATCACTTTGGAGAACCTCAAAGTGCCGAGGAATATGGATTAGTATAAAAACTTTAGTTATAATCATGTAAAAAAATTGGACTATAAATATGAATGACGTGAGATATGCCGGATTTTGGATTAGATTTTTTGCATCTTTTCTTGATACTCTTTTTTTGGCTTTGCCAGTGGCTGTTGTCATTTACTTTCTTAGTGATGGAAACTGGTTTGACTTCGCTCAATACAAGCAAAATATGCAATATGCAATGAGTGGAAACGCCACTAAAGCTCTTGGATCTCAACCGGATATGTCACTTAAGTGGGAACTGCTTTTTGAAGTCTCTGTCTTAGTTGTCACTATACTTTTTTGGAGACGATGGCGAGGGGCTACACCTGGAAAAAAATTTGTTCATATAAAAATTGTAGATGCAAAAACATTTCAAGATATCGATAATCGACAAGCCATCACCCGTTCATTAGGATATATTGTTTCAACTTTTGCTTTATTGATCGGATTTATCATGGTTGCTTTTAGAAAAGATAAGCGTGGACTTCATGACTTGCTTGCAAGCACTTCTGTCATCTATGATAATCAGCCTTAAATTTACTAAATTTCGATAAAATAACAAAATATTATATATCAAGGTTAACTTAATGGATTTACAAACAAAAGCTTTACACTCAGGTTATGAAAAAGATTCTCAGGGGACTATGGCAGTTCCTATATATATGTCAACAGCGTATGAGTTCCGTGATGTTGAACATGCTGCTAACTTATTTGCTCTAAAAGAGCTTGGAAATATTTACACCCGTCTCAACAACCCAACCACTGATGTTTTTGAAAAACGTTTTGCTGAAATGGAAGGCGGTGCTGCGGCTATTGCCACAGCGAGTGGTATGAGTGCCACATTTTTTGCCATCGCAAACTCTGCTGAAGCTGGAGATAACATAGTATGTGCAAAACAGTTGTATGGTGGAAGTTTAACATTAACTGCTCATACATTTAAAAGATTCGGCATTGAAGCAAGATTTTTTGATGTGCATAATCCTGATTCTATTGAAGCACTTATTGATGA
>JACNLH010000133.1:0-10183 GCA_014381585.1 Candidatus Sulfurimonas ponti | reverse complement strand
CTTCCTCCGTTCACGCTGAGAACCAGACTTGCACTTTTACGTGATATCGGTGCTGTTTCTTCACCATTTAACTCTTGGTTGTTTATTCAAGGTTTGGAGCATTTATCACTTCGTATGCGTGAGCACTCTGCAAACGCTCTTGCTTTAGCCACATTTTTAGAGTCTCATCCAAAGGTGCTTAAAGTTAATTATCCTGGCTTAGAATCAAATTCAAATTATGCAAATGCTCAAAAATATTTTGAAAACGGAGCATGTTCAGGACTTCTTAGTTTTGAAGTCGACTCAGTTGAAACTGCGACTAAAATTGTTGATGCGACTAAGCTCTATTCACTTGTTGTTAATATTGGAGACTCCAAGTCTATCATCACACATCCGGCATCAACAACACATCAGCAACTTAGTGAAGAAGAGCTTATAGCTTGCGGTGTCCCATCCGGACTTATAAGAATCTCTTGCGGACTGGAATCTGCTGCTGATTTAATCGCTGATATGAAACAAGCTTTAGAAGCATAAAAAGTAGTATTAAGCCGTTTAGGGTAGAATACATAATATTTTTTAAAGAGCACACAACTTGAGCCTAAACACACAAACACATACAGAACATTTCACCAACCCTCTCTATCTAGAGAGCGGTCGTATTTTAGAGCCTTATGATATCACCTATGAAACATATGGTGAATTAAATGATGACAAAAGTAATGTGATTGTGGTTTGCCATGCACTTACAGGGAGTCATCACGCGGCCGGAGTGTATGAAGGTGAAGTCAAAGCCGGTTGGTGGGATGGTTTTATCGGTTCAGGTAAAGCTATCGACACTGACAAATATTTTGTAATCTGCTCAAACGTTATAGGCTCATGTTTTGGTTCTACAGGACCTATGAGTTTACAACACCCTCATCATGAATACTACAGATATAAATTCCCGGTGGTCACCATCAAAGATATGGTCAAAGCGCAAAGAATTCTTTTTGACCGTCTTGATATTCACCGGGTCTATGCGATTGTGGGCGGTTCTATGGGTGGGATGCAAGCACTGCAGTTTGCTGTCCACTATCCTAACTTTGCACAAAAAATCATTGCAATGGCTACAACCTATGCCACGCAACCTTGGGCTATAGCATTTAACAAAGTCGCTCAGGAATCCATACTCAAAGACCCTGAGTTTAAACAAGGCTATTATGACCCTGAGGTGATTGCTGAAAATGGTTTAGCAGGAATGGCAGTTGGACGTATGGCCGGTCATATCAGCTTTTTATCGCATGACTCAATGCAAAGTAAATTTGGTCGTGAATATAAAAGAACTGATGGTTTATATGAGCTTTTTGGAAAGTTTCAGATTGAAACTTATTTAGAATACAATGGCTATAACTTTACCAAATGGTTTGATCCATTGTCCTATCTTTATATTATAAAAGCTATCAATATTTTCGACCTTTCCCGTGGTTTTGATTCACTCCAAGAAGCACTGAAAAAAGTGCAGTCTGAACTTCACCTTATCAGTTTTAAAGATGATGTTTTATTTAAAAATAAAGAGATGAAAGTACTCTCAGATGTATTAACTGAAGTTGGAAATACAAATCACACCTATATAGATATAGATAGCACGTATGGGCATGATGCTTTTTTAGTGGAAGTGAATAAATTTGAAGATTATGTAAAGGATATACTCAATGGCTAAAAGTGACTTTGAAACGAAACTAGAGGGTGCTAAAAAAACACTCGAGGTCTTAATGAATCCAGAAATCACCCTTCAAGAGAGCGTGAAAGCATACGAAAAAGGGATGAAAGAGTTGCAAGACGCAGGAAAAATACTCGAAGAGGCACAACTCAAAATAAATGAGATAAAAGCTTCTTAATGCGTGCTGCTGTGCTTCAACTCAATGCTCAGGGGACAAGTTCAACAAAACTGTATAATTATGTCCGCATAGCTCATAAGCAAGGTGTGAAAGTTTTACTTCTTGGTGAATACATTTTAAACCCTTTTTTTAAAGAACTTCAGTCTATGTCACAGGCTATGATTAAAGAGCAGTCACACCAACAAAGTGAAGTTCTAA
Source organism: Candidatus Sulfurimonas ponti (assembly GCA_014381585.1). Lineage (GTDB taxonomy): Bacteria > Campylobacterota > Campylobacteria > Campylobacterales > Sulfurimonadaceae > Sulfurimonas > Sulfurimonas ponti. The sequence goes on along the minus strand of JACNLH010000133.1, from coordinate 8,129 downwards.
AAGAACTCTCCACCACATATAATATGACTATCGTCGCACCCTTGATTATAGAAAAGAAAAAAAAGCTTTATAAAACTATTGCAAAATTTGCACCCTCTTCCACCTCCTACTATCAACAACAAATCTTAATCAACTATAATCATTGGAATGAAGAAAAGTTTTTTGACAATGAGGTGAAAGCGCTGGAGTCACCTTTTATCTTTAATATACACGGTTTTAAATTTGCCATTATGAATGGTTTTGAACTCCATTTTGATGAAGTCTTTTCTCGCTTGTCTTCTAAGAATATTGACTGTATTTTACTTCCAAGTGTTTCCACCTTTGATTCTTTTGAGCGATGGAAATCATTAATTTGTTCTCGTGCGTTTACTCATAACTGCTATATTTTACGAGCAAATAGAATTGGTGAATATAAAGACAAGGATGAAACTTGGCAATTCTACGGAGATTCACTTTTAGCTTCACCAAACGGTGAAGTGCTTGAACATTTAGGTAATCGTGAAGAGCTTATGATAGTGGACATGGAACATTCTCAAGCAGTTCAAGCACGAAGATTTTGGGGATTTAAAGAAGCAATAAATAAAAGGAATATAATATCATGACTAATTACTTTCATAGACAGATACAACTCTGGGGTGAAGAGACACAAAAAAGTTTGCAATCAAAACGTATTGCTATAGTCGGTTCAGGCGGTCTCGGATCCTCTTTAGCATTTGCACTCGGGGCTAGCGGTATTGGAGAAATCCATATGATAGACTTTGATGAAGTGAGCCTGCATAATATTCACCGTCAAATCGCTTTTAAAAGTGGCGATGAGGGAAAAAACAAAGCTCTTGTCAATGCACAAATCATTGAAGCAAGATGTCCTTTTGTAAAAGCCATAGCGCATGAGTGCAATTTTGAAGTGTGGTCCAAAAAAAATGTAGAAGTTGATTTAATCATAGATGCGACTGACAACCTGCAATCACGTGGTGAAATAAACACCTATGCCAAAAAGATCAATCTGCCATGGGTATATGGAAGTGTTGAGGCTTTTCACGGTCAAGTGTGTTTTATAGATGAATCTTCTTTTAATGATGCCTTTAAAATTATCAAAAAAACACCCGCAGGAATCGCTGCACCGATTGTAATGCATATCGCTTCACTTCAAGCGAATTTAGCACTTCGATTTTTAGCAGGTCTGAGTATAAAAAAAGATATGTTGTATTATTTATTTTTTAATGAAGAAGGCGAGTTAATCACTCAAAAGTTTGGACTACCTAAGTAGATAGTCCAAGAAATATTTTACTGTTTGGCTATATACTCAGCTATAGCTGTTATTTTAGCTGCATCCAAGTCTTTCACCTGTCCTAGCATTAAGCCTTTCATAGCACCGCCATAACTTCCATCTTTATAACCATTCAGAGCATCTTCAAGCTGAGCTACAGACCAGTTTCCAATAACAGCAGACTTTCCAAGTGCAGCTTTTTCACCCTTTGCACCGTGACAACCGGCACATTTACTATACAGTAAAGCCCCATCTGCAGTGACTTCTGCAACTTTTTCAGCTACAGCTTCTTCTACTTGAGCGATTTTTTCCACAGCTACAACTTCTTTAACTGCTTGAGCCACTTCCACTGCTTCTTTAACCACTGCTTCTTCAGCAACTGGAGCTTTCTCTTGTTTAGCAGCATCTTCGCTACAACCGATGATAAACATCGCTATCATAATTGAAAGAATAATTTTCATTTGATTTCCTTTTGATTTAATCCTAGGATTATAGCATAATCCACCTCTTTGTTATAAATCAACTTTATAATGAATATAAATAACCATACAAAAAGCAGAGGAAATAAAATTGTGGTGACTACAAAAATCGTTATGAGTTTAATGACTTTATTAGAAAATGTCTCAGATGTACTTTCAAGTTTATTCAAAGATGCAGCTAAGCGTTTTTGATCTTGTTGGAGTGACTCCAAATTTGATTTATAGCCATATATAAAATCTTTTGAAGTGTTATATTCCCCTGCGTAGACTTCATTATAAAGCAACTCATTTGAATAAATAAACAGCACTGCCCCAAAACGTAAGACCAATAAAACAAGCACCAACTTCATACTCATTTTCAAGGCATAGGAGGTATGAAATTTTTGTATCCATATAAATAAAACACTTACAACAGAAAATACAATCAACAATATTTTGACAAATACACTTTTACTTATAATAAGTAATAAATGCTGCACACCAAGCGAGATTGAAGATAGCAGCATGATAGCTGAAAACCTTTCCACTAAATCATTGATGGGGTCTAATATCTGCCCTATTCCAATGGTGGCCCCGACAAAAAAACTTAAATTCACTTCAGAACTTTGCAAAACTGAAATCACTGCATTTAAACCTTTAGCAAGTGCAAAAGAGTAAATCGCCCTGTCAAAGGTTTCATCATAGATTTTCAATGCACCGTTATCAAGTTCTGAAACTAAACTCAATATCGAGATCAGCACTAAAATAATTGTTAAAAATATCTTCATTAATATGCCTATAAAAGATTTTAGCTATAATTGCATTAATTTAACAAAGTGAAAAAAACATGACTTTTGAACCATATCCATTTGAAAAACTAAACAATTTACTTAAAAATATAACACCAAATGATAACTATAATGCTTCAGCTTTGACTATCGGTGAACCTCAGTTTGAAACTCCTCAGTTTATCCAAGATTCGCTAAAGGCAAACACAGACTTACTCAAAAAGTATCCTAAAACTTCTGGTGAAGTTATTTTACGAGAAGCACAAAAAGAATTTTTTCAAAAAAGGTTCAACACACAACTGACAGATGAACAAATTATTCCAACATTCGGAACAAGAGAAGTCCTGTTTAACTTTCCTCAGTTTTTACTTTTTGATATAGAAGACCCGATCATGGCATTTACAAATCCTTTTTATCAAATTTATGAAGGGGCTGCAATTGCAAGCCGTTCAAAAACGATTTATCTGAATCTTAGAGAAGAAAACAACTTTAAACCTGAGATAAATGAAGCTGAACTTGCATCTTGTGACTTAGTGATTTTAAATTTCCCAAATAACCCCACCTCATCAGTTTTAAGTCTTGAAGAACTAGGCGAATGGGTGAAGCTGGCTCTGAAATATGACTTTGTTTTACTTAATGATGAATGTTACAGTGAAATTTATACAGATAGCCCTATTCCTTCACTTCTTGAAGCATCTGTATTTGTTGGAAACAGCACTTTTAAAAACACGCTTGTAATCAACTCTATCTCAAAACGCTCTTCTGCACCGGGTCTTAGAAACGGTTTTATAGCCGGAGATGAAAAAATATTAGAAGAATATATGAAGTACCGAACGTATATCGGATGTGCTGCACCTCTTCCTCTTCAAAGTGCTGCAGCCGCAGCTTGGCTGGATGAGGATCATGTGCAGGCATCTCGGGATATTTATAAGAGAAACTTTGAAATTGCCAAAGAAATTTTAGGAACTGACATTCCAAAAGCCACTTTTTATATATGGCTCAAGGTGAAAAATGCTCTTGACTTCACCGTCAAGCTCTATGAAGAGTACAACGTAAAAGTGCTCCCTGGTGAATACTTAGCAAGAGAAGACGGCTCTGGATTTAATCCCGGTGAAGGCTTTGTACGCATCGCACTTGTGGAATCAGAAGACAAAACAAGAAATGCATTAAATAGAATTAAGGAATGTTTAGAAAATGAGTAAGAAAGTCGAAGCTCTTAAACAAAAAGTGTTACAAGCACAAGAAAAGTCAGATTTAGCAGCATTATATGTGCTTCAAGAAGAAGCATATGAGATTTTTGATGAAGACACACTGAACGGTTTTTTCGCAAATATTTTAGATTTGGCTTTAGAGAACTTAACAAATGCACTCGAAGCATGTGTGAAACTAGACACTGAAGATGTGCAAGATTTTGCAACCCTGCGCGCCCTTTATGAATACGCTATGGAGCATTATCATGCAGGTGCGATAAAAGATGCGAGTGCACTTTTTGAAGTTCTATCTGGAATAACTGATGATGAACTCTTTTCTAAGGCACTCAAATACCACTATAAAGCATCCCAAAACGGTATAAACTTAGACACTTTTATGGATGAGTATGCAGATATGGAACTAACCCAGGCAAACAATACATTTTACATCTCATGCTTTACAAAAAAGGCACAAAAATTGCTTGATATAAAAAAAAATATTGCGGAGAAATAGCATGAAAATTCACTTCATTGGCATTGGCGGTATAGGCATCTCAGGCTTGGCTCAGTATATGAAGTTTCGCGGTCATGAGGTGAGTGGTTCAGACATTGCTGATTCATTCATCACGAAAAAACTTCGTAAGCTCGGTATTAAGGTGACTGTTCCTCATTCCAGTGATGCTATAATTGATCAAGAACTAGTTGTTCACTCAGCAATTATACGTCCAGATAATCCAGAAGTTCTTGCTGCTAAAACCAAAGGGATTGAAGTGCTTGCCCGTCGTGAAGCACTTCCTTTTATACTTGGAGATAGAAAGGTTTACTCTGTGGCCGGAGCACATGGTAAAAGCACAACAACTGCAATCCTCACCTCCATCATGCAAGGTTCAGCTATTATCGGTGCAGAATCAAAAGCATTCGGATCAAATGTAAGATACGATGAGACTACGGACACTATGCTTTTTGAAGCGGATGAGAGTGATGGGAGCTTTTTGAACTCCAACCCTCATTGTGCAATCGTAATCAATGCTGAACCTGAACATATGGAATATTATGACTACAACTATGAACTCTTTTATGATTCATACAAAAGCTTTATAAATTCTGCGCCTTGCAGAGTCTTAAATGCAGAAGACCCTTTTCTCTCTAAACTCAAAGATGAGATAGACGCTCAATGGTTATACCCAAGCACAGAGATTAAAGATATAGAGTTCATACTGATAAACAATGAGCCTCATACCAGATTCACATTAAGAGACCTTGGCAGTTTTGATGTTTGGGGATTTGGCAATCATATTGCACTTGATGCATCTTTAGCAATTCTCGCTGCCAATGAATCTATGGACATTGAAGATATACGAACAAACTTGCTGGGCTTTAAAGGTATAAAGAAAAGATTTGACATCGTCGGTGCACAAGATGACCGTGTGATTATCGATGACTATGGACATCATCCAACAGAAATCAAGGCTACATTTGAGTCTGTGAAAGAATACGCTTCTCTTAAAGGTTTTGATAATATCACTGCTATCTGGCAACCGCATAAATACTCTCGCACTATTGATAATCTTGATGAGTTTATTAAGTGTTTTGATGGAGCCAAAGAGCTTATCATTCTTCCAGTATGGGCTGCTGGAGAAAGTGTACGCGAAATTGATTTTGTAGAAAAATTTAAAAGATACAATCTTACAATGGCAGATAAAATCACAAGAGCAAATAATACAATCACAGTGGTCAAAGATGATATAGACATAGAAGTCTTAGACAAAGGTCTTATCATTGGCTTTGGTGCTGGAGATATAACATATCAAATCAGAGGAACTGCATAGTGACATACATTTTCGGAATAATAATTATAGGGCTTTTCTTTTTAGCGCTGCACTACTTCACGGACTTAAACAATTCACAAAAATGGTGGGTCACCACTATCGTTTTAGCTCTACTTTCAATAATGGTGATGTTTAACGAATACCAGAACCAAGAGAGTGAAAGAATAAGAGCTATTGCCACAGCCTTTCATCAAGGCAAAAGTATCCGATGCGATGATAAAAATGTAAGCAATGCATCCTACACACTTAGCGTGGGCACATATACTTTTATAGGTAAAGAGAACACTCCTCATGCAGCAGAGATGATTAGTGCATCCGATTGCGAGTAGATACTAAGCAAAATAAAATCGAGTTACTTATTGAGCAACTCGATTTACGAGAACATATTGATTCTTTCTTACACTTTTTTTCTCGTGAAGCTCCTTTATACATAGAAGGCGATCAAGAACTTCACTTTAAGTATATTCAAGCACTTGATAAAATTGAATTCAATGCCCCTCCAAAGATTGCACCTTTTTATACGATTAAGAATCATCTTAAAAAACACGGTGTTTTAAGCTTTGAACAAATTTTTGAGATTGTTAAAGTTGTACGTTATTTTCGTTACTTTAAAAACCGTGAGCTCGATGGCATTATTGGTGAATGGATGGATAAATTCACCATTGATGAGAGATTTAACGAGATTGAGAAGTACTTCACCCGTGATGGTAAATTTGAAGAAAATCTTGATGAAAATCTTTTTGGTTTAGGTCAGAGAATCCGTGAACATAGAAATGATATGAGCGGTGCACTCAAACGTATGATGTCAAGTTCAAAACTTGCAGGCTATCTTGTAGATACTCAGATCCACTTTATCAACAACGAAGACTGTCTTTTGGTGCGCGGTGGATTCAACCATGTGCTCAAAGGCGCTGTTGTAGGTCGCAGCACAGGTGGATTTTTTTATGTATCGCCGGATTCAATTATGAAATCAAAAGAGAAAATCCGTTTTATAGAACAAGAGCGTGAAGCGATATTTTACACCTATGCAAAAGAGTTTTCCGCTAAACTCTCTGAAATTCAACCCTTTATAAACTTTATAGATAAGGAGTTCGACAAGTTTGACAACTATCAGGCAAGGGTTCTTTTTGCACGTGCAAAAACACTTCAGATTGTAAAATCAAAGCAAGACTCTAAAATAGTTTTACACTCGTTTATTCACCCTGCACTTCATAACGCAAAACCGATCAATGTTGATTTTTCTAAAAACATTTTAATGATAACAGGCGTGAATGCCGGTGGTAAAACGATGCTTTTAAAATCAATCCTTGCTTCTGCATTTATGGCTAAATATATGATTCCCATGGCTTTAAACGAGTCAAAGTCTCACATAGGCTCTTTTAAGAGTGTTCTTGCCATTATCGATGATCCTCAAAATGTTAAAAATGACATCTCAACCTTTGCAGGACGTATGCAGGAGTTCTCTAAAATCTTCACCCATAAATCAGCCTTGGTCGGTGTGGATGAGATAGAACTCGGAACAGACAGTGATGAAGCAGCTGCTCTATTTAAAGTAATACTCGATGATTTAATAACTAGAGGCCAGAAAGTTGTTGTAACAACGCACCATAAACGTCTTGCAGCGCTTATGGCTGACCGTGATGATGTTGAACTTATGGCGGCTATCTATGATGAGGAACAAAGAAAGCCAACCTATGAGTTTATGCAAGGCATCATAGGAAAGAGTTATGCCTTTGAGACTGCAAGCAGATATGGTATAGCAAATCACATTGTCAACGAAGCAAAAGCAGTCTACGGCGATAATTCAGAACGGCTTAATCTTCTTATAGAGCGTGGTTCACAACTTGAGCGTGAGCTCAAGCAAAAGCATAAAAAAGTGGATGAAAAACTCGAAGAACTGCATAAAAAAGAACTCTCTCTTAAAGACCAAAGGGAGACTTTATACAAAGAGCTAGAAGAACAGAAGTACGCACTTAAAAGAAGTTATGAGGTCGCTATTTCTGAAGCAAAATCTGCCGCTAAGGCTGGAGATACACAGTCTATTCACCGTGCAATGGACAAGGCAAACAAAAAACTTCCCCCGCAAACTATACAAGAGCCTAAGCATGAGATGTTCAGTGTTGGGGACAAGGTGAAGTACCATTCCCAAAAAGGGACAATAGTATCTATGAAGGATTCAAAAGAAGCGATTATAGAAACAGACGGTATGCGTGTGCGTGTTAAAACAAAACATCTTAAACACACACAAATTCTCAATCCTGCAGGAAATGCGAAAAAACAAAGCACACAGCTTAAAATGGATGTAGAAAAACGTGCAGGACTTAAATGTGATCTTCATGGAATGCGCGCAGATGAAGCCTGTGAAGTCTTAGATGTGTTTCTCTCTGATGCGCTTATAAATGGTTGGGATGAAGTGATTATATATCATGGTATAGGCACAGGAAAACTTTCTTATGCAGTAAAGAACTTCCTCTCAGCGCATCCAAGAGTAAAGAAATTTGAAGATGCACCGCAACATCTTGGCGGTTTTGGTGCTAAAATCGTTTCTCTTTAGAACTTTTTCTCATACGTTACAAGCCAATTACGTCCTTCACGTT
>JACNLH010000134.1 GCA_014381585.1 Candidatus Sulfurimonas ponti | reverse complement strand
AACAACACCAGAGTATTGCTCTCCTGAGTTTGATGTTACTGTAAAAAAGACAGGAGCTGGAGGTGGAAGAGAATCATCTCGATTTTCTTTAGCTTGCTTTTTATCCATAGTCGCATATACACTAAATTTTGGAATGATTGCACCTTCTGAAGTATCTACTTTAGTATTTAAGTCAACTAAATTTCTCTGAGCAATATACTTTTCTATACTACCATCTTTGCTAAAATCCATTTGAGAGATTTCTTGGTATTGTTTTTTTGCTTGAGAGTTTAAATTTTGATCTCTACTTGGAGATGAAACTGTACTTTGAGAAATGATTTCTTCTTCTACACCATTCGTCTCATCACTTTTTAAGTAGAGTATCTCTATATCCTTAGTAGTTTTTTCTTGCACAACTTTTTCATCTACGTTACTTGAAGGATTTTGAGAAGAATTTGAACTAAAGTATAAAATAGATGCTAAAACTGCAGAAATTCCAACTCCGATAATTAGATTTTTATTTGTAAAGATATCCATAATTACTGCTTTATAAATGCATCAACAGATTTATTTGTAAGAATAACGCCGCCGTTATATGTAACTTTATAGAGTTGGTTAAATTTTGGAACGATCTCTATTTTTTCTACAGCTATCTGTTTTTTTAGTAAATTAGATAAATTCTTTTCTGCTAAAGCTTTATTAGGCAAAAAAAGTTCGTTTTTACAGTTGATAAGTTCTTTTTCCATGGGTGGAGGTAAATGAATAACCATAGGCGGAATGAGTTGGCATGAACTAGGTGTAGTAGCCTGCTGAGATGCTACTGAAGTCGTTTTAGCTGTTTCAAATATTGGAGGCATCGGTGGCATCGGTGGCATCTCAGTAGCATGCATAAATGTAGCAGAGATGATACTAAGTAACAACATGTTATTTATAATCATTAATTTTCCTTTTTAAAAGTGATTTTACGTCATTATATCTGAAATTGATAAATAAAATAAAAGTTTATATTGCTATAATTTGTGTTAATTAGTTCGAAGTAGAGCGTTTAAAAGAATTGGATTAAATATGAATGTAAGAGTATTATAATATAATTCTTCATTAAAAAATATAAAGGTAAGTTGTATGCAAAGAAAGGGATTCTCTCTTATAGAATTGATGATTGTTATAGTTATTTTAGGCTTACTAGCAGCTATGGTTATGCCAAGTTTGACTGGTAAAGGTGAAGAAGCAAAAAGAAACTTGGTGTGTGTTCAGATGAAAAGTATTTATAATGGTGCCTTGGATATGTTTAAAATAAACAACAGTATGTATCCAACAACAGAAGAAGGTCTTGAGGCATTAGTTGAAAATCCTGATACTGAAAAGTATTCTAATTACTCATCAAGTGGTTACTTTAAAGATTCTAAATTACCAAAAGATTCGTGGGGAAATAAATTTATATATTTAAATAATGAAGGTTCTGTGGAAATCATCTCTTTAGGAGCGGATAAAAAAGAGGGTGGAAAAGATGAAGCTGCAGATATTAAAATGAGTGAGTGTAAATAATTTTTGCAAAAAAAAGCTTTCACACTTATAGAGCTTTTGCTTGTCATTGTCATAATAGGTGTCGTGTATACTTTGGCAATAAGTAATTTTGAGAGGCTTAAAGAAAAAGAGGACTCACTAACATTGGGCGGCTTAAAAGAGTATCTAAAAGATATGAATCATACAAAGAGTGCAAAAATTTTATGTCTTGATGACTGTTCTTCTTGTGATGTTTATATCGATAACAACATTACAGATATAAAATTGGAAGATTTTTTAGATGAGGATGTTAAAACGTACAGATATGAGTTTGCATACGGTTATGTGGAGATGGAGGAAGATATTTTTTTTAATGTGGAAGGCGTGGAAGAAGATGTCTGTTTTTCTTATGAGATAGAAAAAAATGGAGTTGGAGATCAAGTGCTAGTGGAATTCAAAGAAAAGTTTTATGATTTTTCAAGATATTTTGAAAACACTGTTGTTTATAGTTCCTTGGAAGAGGCAAAAGTAATAAAAGAAGATCTGCAAAGTGAAGTGAAATGATTTTTAAATTTAAAGGGATCGATGCTGAGGGTAAGCAAGTCAGCGATAAACTTGAAGCAATTTCGGCAGAAGAAGCAAAAAGTAAATTAAAAGCAAAGAAAATAATTTACCAAACTCTTAAAGAGGAAAGTCCCTCTTTTTTTGATAAGCTTGAGTTTAGCAGAAAATATAAAATCACTCCCAAAGAGTTGTCTTCACTTTCTCGTGAACTTTCTATGTATATCCGCTCCGGCATCACAATAGTCTCGGCACTTAAAATTATTCAGTCACATTACGAAAAAAATAAAAAAATAAAACTTTTTTTGGTGACAGTGAGCACACATCTGGATGAGGGGAAAGATTTTTACACCGCATTGGAGATGCAAAGCGTTATAGAACTTCCGGAGTTTTTTAAACATTCTATCAAGGTTAGCGAAGCGGGCGGTTTACTTGATGATGTTCTTATGGAACTCTCAAGGTTTTTAAAAGAGCAAGACAGAATTGCTAAAGAGATTAAGTCAGCTTTTGCGTATCCAAGTTTTATGATAATTGTGTCTTTACTTATGATATCTTTTATGCTTGCTTTTGTTGTCCCTCAGATCACAGGCATTTTTGAGAGTATGGATCAAGAATTACCGACACCGACTATAGTTGTAATCGCTTTGGGGGATTTTTTCAATGATAATTTCACCACGATTTTAGGTGCTATATTTATATTTTTAGTTACCTTTAGCATTATGATGAAAAAAAGTCATAGTTTTGCATACTCTGTACATAAAATCTTATTGAGACTTCCTTTGTTTGGTGAAATAATCCAAAAAAGTGAGTTGGCGAGATTCTCTTATATTGCTGCACTTTTAACACGTTCGGGTGTTCCTTTTGTGCAAACGGTAAATTTAAGTGCAAACATCTTAAACAACTTGGTTTTAAAAGAGCTTTTTATAGAAGCTTCTAGAAAAGTTGTTGAAGGAAAGTTGCTCTCAAAAGCGCTCAATGATGCAAAAACAAAAATTGATTACGCATTTATTCAGTCTATAGCTTTAGGTGAAGAAACCTCAGAAGTGGAAAATGTTTTGACAAATATGTCAGAACTTTATTTTGAAGAAAACCGAGATAAAATTTCGACACTTTTAACATTGTTGGAACCTGCACTTATGTTGTTTGTTGGTGGAAGTATAGGTTTTATTGTTGCTGCAATGTTGTTACCGATTTTTTCTATGAGTATTCAGTAAATGTCAGTATTGCAAACACAAAGAAAAGCGATAGCATTACTGATTACCGTTTTTTTTATTATGCTTATAACAATAGCAATAGGTCTTGGGTTAAAATATGCCAATGATGCATCCAAGACTATGAAAGGTGAACTGTTTTTATTTCAAAGTTCTATTATCTTGGATGACGTTTTAAATGTTTTAAAAAAATCACCAGAATTAGAAAAAATTGCAACCGCGACTGATTTATATATGTTTTTAGAATCCACACCTGTGATTCCATTTGAAAGTAATGGTGTGAGTGTGCTTATAGAGATTAAACATGCAAGATCTAAAATAAACCCTAATTCTTTCATAACTTCTCAGAGAAAAGAGATTTTCAAGCAGTTTTTGGTGAATAAAATGATTAATACAGAATATGCAACAATGCTCTTTGACTTAATGTCTGGGGTTAAACCTGATGGTGGATACGAAACAGATATATTTAATGAAAATCCATATCTTTTTAGAGACTATGTGGTTTCTCAAAAACATTTACAAGAGTTAGGCAAAATATATACAAAAAAATTGCATGAAGATAATTTGAAAAATATAGATACGGAAGAACTTTTTTATGCAAGTGTAGACACCAATACAAGCAAAGACGCCAATGCTTCAGGCTATAAAATAGATGTGAATTATGCTACACCTCTTGCTTGGGAGTTGATGCTTGGTTGTGATGAAACCACAGCGCTTATGCTCAGCGAGAGCGGTGAAATATATGACAAAGATAACATAAAAGATTTTTTGTCTGAGGATCAATTCCTTTCTTTACAAAAATTCCCATATGGTTTTTTTGAAAAATATTTATACGTAACCATAAAGATACAACAACAAGATATAATGTCACAAATAAAATTTGAATACAATATCGATTTAAAAAAGGGGTCTAATTTTGTTTTCGAAGTTTAATAAGCAACTTGAGACTGTGTTTTTAGACTTACACTCTAAAAATTTCACAGTGGATGAAGCTGCAAAGGTAAATGTGATTTTATCCCCTTCCCTTTATTGGGTGAAAAAAATCTCTTTACCTGTTAAGAATGTGAGAGAAGCAAGAACTTTACTACCTTCTTTATTTGAGGACACTTTGTCTGATGGGGTGTATAGTTACAGCACTTATAAAGTGGAGGATGATTTTTATATTTTTGCTTATGACGATAAGCATATTTTAGAAACACTGAGTGCCAAGGGTATAAATCCTGCACAGGTTGCGAGTGTGTATTTTGCTCAAAGTGAATTATACACACTGAGTGAAGCAAAGAAAATTGATGAGCAAAACAGTGTTTGTGTGAGAGATGATATTGTAGTTTTATTGCCAAATATATGGTTTGAAAATAGTACGGACTTAGATATAAGCGATATTGAATTATCAAAACACTCTCTACAGCTTAAGCAATTCACTCATATTGTAAATGCAAAAAGTTTCACTATGCTTGTAAGTGTTTTTGGTATTTTAATTATTCTGTTAGGTGTTGAGTATTTTATTGTAAACGATAAGTTGCAAAAGACTTTAGAATCAAAAGATGAGATTTTTGTAAAGAATGGACTTAAGCCGACTATGATGCAAAATACTTCAATGTTGAAATCCTACAAAAAAACCCATCAAAAGCAGACACAAATTAGGGAGTGTATAGGGGAGATTTTAAGTCTAAAACTTCAAAACACTGAAAGACTTACATCGCTCAAACTCAAAGGTGATACACTCAGTGTCACTATAAGTGGTATTAAAAATGCAAGAGAAAAAAGTATAGTGAAATTTTTAAGCGATAAAAAATTGTATTTTAAACCAACATTTCAAAATGAAACCTTATCTATGGAGATTGACTTATGAATCGTATAAACCCAATCTACATAATCGTTGTTTTAATCTTTATCTTTTTTGTTCTAATGTTGAATCTTCGCAGTGTGAATATGGAGCTTACAGAGGCTAAAATATCTTATAAAGAAACATCTCAAATAGCTTCACAGATTAAAGGTTTGAGTGGTGTGTACTCTTCAAATAAACAAGTATTGAATAAATCTTTAGACAGAGTGCTTAATCAAGCAAGCTTGAAAACAGCAAATATTGAGAAAAAAATAGGTGCAACGAGTATAACGCTGAGTTCTGAGAGTATGGATAAAATAGCTATAAATTCGTTTGTGGGTAAATTATTAAATGGTGCTTATGTTATTCATAGTTTAAATATCAAACGTTTAAGCGATGAAAAAGCAAGCTTAGAATTGGAAGTGAAATGGTAAAAATAATAAAATTTTTTGGGTACTTTTTCTTCTTTATTTTAGCACTTATGTTTTTTATGCCTAAGATGAATGTATATTACTACGCAGAACAAGAGTTAAAAAAACATCAGGTAATAGTATCGAATGAAGAGATAGCAGATAAGGGCTTATCTTTGTCGGTAAAGAACATGGATGTCAGTTTTAAAGAGATTGAGAGTGCAAAAGTGGAGAACTTTGAGGTCGAACTCTTTTTTCTTTACAATAGCATCACTGCTTCTAATATAGAACTTGCAAGCATTGCTGCATCATTTTTTCCTACAAAAGTAGATAAGATAGATATCAAATATACAGTTTTAAATCCTTTAAAAATACTCGCAGAGGCAAAGGGCGAATTTGGAGATGCCACAGCAGAGTTAAGTATTTTAGATAGAAACATAAGTACGGTAATGAAGCCTTCAAAACTGATGCTTCAAAAGCATAGCAAAACTCTTTCTATGATGAAAAAACAAGCAAATGGAGAGTACATCTATGTCAAAACTTTCTAAGTCTTATTTTATTACTCTTACAACAACTTTACTTATACTCTTGGCTATTGCTAAATCTATAACACTTGCTATTTGGTGGTTTTTACCAAGTGATGGTATTGAACTTGAAACTCAAGAGAATTATAAACCAAAATATCAAAGAGTTGATTTTACCAATATGCTTATAATAGCTAAGAAAAAAGTGGTGAAAAAAGAGATCGAAGCCAAAAGCACCACGAGTGTGACTAGCATGCTTTTAAAAGGCTTGTATGGAAAAAGATTTGAGGGCTTTGCAATACTTGCCCTCAAAGCAAGCCCTCAAAAAACATCTATTGTATCTGTCGGTGAAGTTTTTTCCGGTTATACACTCAAAGAGATTTTATACAATGGTGTAAAGTTCACGAAAAACTCAAAAGAGTATATGCTTTTGATGGAGCCTATAGATCCTAAAAACGCCTCTAAATCTTTTATAACTCCTGTCAAAGAGACTGAAGCAGAAGAAATGACAGAATTCGTTACACGAAAGGATATTAAAGATTATGCAGATAATCCACAAAAAATATGGAATAGTATAGCTTTAGTGGAGGTGAAAGATGGAGCAAGAATTAAAGGTTTTAAAGTAACCCGTTTAAAAGAAAATTCGCAAATTGCTAAACTGGGACTGAAGATTGGTGATATCATTATACGGGTTAATAATTTAGAGATGACATCCTATAAATATGCGTTAGATATGTACAAAAATATAGATAATATAAGCACTATAGCAATTGTAGTGTTACGAAACAACCAAGAAAAGGAATTAGTATATGGCATTAATTAAAACATTTTTTTTAACAGTTATGTTAGTGATGAGTTTATCGGCTAGAGAGCAGGTGAATGTAAATTTTTCAGATTTAGAGATTGAAGATTTTATTAAGTTGATATCAAAAGTGACCAACAAGAATATTTTAATAAACAATAAAATCAAAGGAACAGTTGATTTTGTGAGCACTGTGCCTGTGTATGATGATGAGTTGCTGGGTATTTTAATTTCTGTTTTAGAATCGAAGGGTTTTAGTCTTGTAAAAGATGGGTCTCTTTATCAGATTGTGCGTTCCACAGAACTTGCGAAGAATAATGTGCGTGTGGCAAGTACTGGTGAAGATGTTTATGGTGCTCTGATGGTCACACAGGTTATCAAAATAGATGGTGAAAATGTAGACATTATCGCTGCAAAAATTCGTTATCTTATTTCAACGACTGCAAAGCTTATGACTATGAAAGAATCAAACACGCTTTTGATTACAGACTATCCTAAAAATATTACAACGATTAAAAAAGTTATAAAAGATATCATAGCAGAAAACAAATTCATTGTGAAAATACTTGATATAAAGTACACAGACATTAAAAAGCTTCATGCAAAACTTGTTGATATCTCTAAATCATTGTTTAATGAAAAAGTGGAAGAGGAAATAGTAAAGATTATTTTAGATGATAATATCAATGGGCTTGTGATTGTAGGAAAAGAAGAAAATATTGCAACTATTGAGACAATTGTTGCAAAGTTGGATATTGAAGCTACAATCACTGAAGAGATAAAGATATTTGAACTGACTAATTCTGATTCAAAAACGGTTTTGGCTACACTCAATGCAATTGTGGCTAAACAAAAATTTGCAGATCCTTTGCAAAAACCAAATATTACTTCAAATGATGAGATTAACGCGATTATAGTTATGGGAGAGCCTTTTATTGTTAAAGGTATTTCGCAGATTATACATGAGTTGGACAAAGAGAAGTACCAAGTCTATGTGACGGCGAGAATCATAGAAGTGAGTAAAAATGAAGCTGAAAATATCGGTATAAAATACGGTTTTGCAGGTGGAGATGTTTCTTCCTCTGGTTTATATGCTATGAGTGGTAACTTTGGTGCATCTGGTTTGACCAATGATGCACTTTCTGTTGTGGTTGGAGCTTTGAGCAGTATTGGTGAAACAGCAAGAGCAGATACCACATCTTTAGATATTGCTGGAAACCCTGTTATAAATCCAGGTACAAACGTTGTCACAAGTGCATTTGCCCTAGGTGCAACCCTGGATTTTCTAGAAACAAACGGAGCATCCAAAGCCATCTCCAACCCTTCGATTCTTTGTCTTAACAACAAAGAATCCTCTATATATGTCGGTAAGACTATTGCAGTCTCTAGTGGTACAACTTCAAGTGCTGCTGCGGGTGTGACTAACAGCATAAAACGTGAAGATATCGGTCTAGAATTAAAAATAAAACCACGTGTCTCTTCTGTGGATAAAGTCACTTTAGATGTAGGGGTGAAGTTAGAGAGTATTTTAGATGACGGTAGTAAAAACGAAACAGGACAACCCGTAACTGCAAAGCAAGAGGTGAAAACGCAAGCCATTCTTCGTCATGGTGAAAATATCATTATCGGTGGTTTGGTGAAAAACATCTCAAGAGACTCTGTAAGTAAAATACCGCTTTTAGGAGATATTCCTATTATCGGAAAATATCTTTTTTCATCTTCTTCAGTTATTGAAGAAGAGGATAGTTTGGTTGTGATTTTAACACCGTATATTATCGATAAAAGTGAAGAGTTGTCTAAACTTCAAAGAGAGCTTGGAAGATTAGCCGAGATTCAAGAAGAGTATAATAAAGAAATATTTGACAAGCTCGAAAAACAAGCAGATGGTGCTAAAGAGACACGAAAAGTTGAGACTCCTTTAGATGAGAATGATTATGAAGGCAGTATGTGGGATGATGAATAGATGCTTACTTTAGACCCCCTCCATGATTTAAACTTAGAGGTGTATGAACCAGAAGAGTTAGCTACAGAGTTGAGTGTGAAAAACTATCTTCTCTTTAGTGAACTTGATGGTGAAGTCACTGCTTTTATATGTGAGAGATACCTTGTAGATGCAAGTAATTACTACACAAAGTTAGAAAAAAAATATCCTTTAGTGATGCTTGATGAAGATTCATATGACAGACTCTATAACCGTTTTTTAGAACTGCGTTCTGATCGAACTATGGAGAGTATGCAAGAAGACAGCGAGGAGAGCGAAGAAGACATCTCCTTAACAGATTTTTTACGCACATCTTCAGACATCTTAACAAGTGAAGAATCAGCCCCTATCATCAAGTTCGTGAATGCCCTTTTTTATCAAGCGGTAAAAAAGAGAGCTTCAGATATTCATATAGAAGTGCAAGAAAAACGCGGTGAAGTTCGTTTTAGAATCGATGGTATGCTTATTAAAAATGCCGATTTGGACAAAAAGATTGTAAATCTTATTGTAAGTAGAATTAAAGTAATTTCAAATCTTGACATCTCAGAAAAACGTATCCCGCAAGATGGGCGTACGCAGATTAAGATATCTGGTGAAAGTCTAGACATAAGGGTGTCGGTATTACCAACTTTTTATGGCGAAAGAGTTGTTATGAGACTTCTTATGCAAAGCTCAGAAATTCCTCAGATTGAAGAGCTTGGTTTTCATGAATCTATGATTAAGGATGTGAAAAAACTTTTACGTGCCTCGCATGGAATCATCTTAGTCACCGGACCTACAGGTAGTGGTAAAACAACATCCTTGCACTCATTTTTACGTGAAGTGGAAGAACCTTCAAAAAATCTTTTGACAGTTGAAGATCCGGTGGAATATAAATCTGACAATATTGCCCAAATTCAAGTCAATGAAAAAGCAGGGCTTACCTTTGCTTCAGCACTTCGCTCGATTTTAAGACAAGATCCTGATGTTATTATGATTGGTGAAATTCGTGATGAAGAAACAGCAAGTATCGCCATTCGTGCTGCTTTAACAGGTCACTTGGTGTTTTCAACTCTGCACACAAACTCGGCAGCTGCGACTATTTCAAGACTCGCAGATATGGGAATAGAACCGTTTTTAATATCTTCGTCTCTTTTGGGAATCTTAGCACAAAGACTTGTACGTGTTTTATGTAATGAATGTAAAGAAGAAGATATCTTAGCAGAAGAGTTTGCAACCGATTATAAGATTCCTCAGGATGCGAAAATTTATAAAGCTTGTGGATGTAGGGCATGTGGTTACAGCGGTTATGCCGGCCGTCGTTCTATTGGGGAACTTTTGGTTATGAATGACAACTTGAAAAATGTCCTAAAAACCACTACAGATGAGCACTCTATAAAAATAGCACTTGAGCAAGATGGTTTAAAGACTATTGCAGCCCAACTGCTTTGGATGCTCAAAGATGGTGAAACTTCTTTAAATGAAGCTATCCGTATCGGCTTAGGGAATGCATAAAAAATCAAGCTTCAAAGATGCCTTCACCCTTATAGAGGTGATGGTCGCTGTGATGATTATATCTGTGGTTATCATGGCTCTCACACAAATGTATGCTAACAATACGCATATATTTCTTTCTCTTAAAAAACAAACAAAGGTAAATCAGTATGCCTCATTGCTTATTGCAAATGAAAAATATGGCTGGGAATCTGATGAAACAAATGTGTATGAGTTGATTGAGGGCTTTAATGTCGAAGATGACTTAAGAAGAGAACTTAAAGATATAAAAGTAAAACTATCCTATCAAGAACTCAAAACTTTAGATATGAGCGAGGAAGATGTCTATGAAGAGGGTGCAGAGAGTTCGGGCGTGGTTTTTGAAATAGGAAAAAGTCTTATCCAAACAGAAGATTCATCTACAGCAATGATGAGATTCAGGATACAACCATGAGCAAATTTCGAAAAGCTTTCACACTTATAGAGGTATTGATATCGGTTTCTATTTTGAGTGTTATGATGTTGTTTTTGTACCAAAGTTATGCTTCTCTTAATGCATCCAATAAGGTTGTTAAAGAAGAGGGTGCAAATATACAAAGTATTCAGAAGCTGAAAAAAGTTGTTTATATGGATTTTCTTTTAGCTTTACACAATACGGTAAATATTCAAAATAGAGAAAAAAATGAAGATTTTGTATATCTGCAAAGTTCTAATTCTATACACAAAAGATACAACCCTTATATAGCCTATATTGTAAAAGATGAAAAACTTTATCGTTTAGAATCTTTAACAAAACTAAGCACTTATGAAGTCTCAGTAGATAGCGAGTTTGACATAGACTATCTCGGTGAAGTGAAGGGCTTTAGAGTATATAAGTCTTCCAATGCTAAAAAAGAGAGCTACTTACTTCATGTAGATTTTAAAGAATTGGAAGATATATTGTTTAAAGTGAATGTTTTGAATGAGTATTAATTAAGCTCTAAACAATCACTAATACTATAAAGACCAGTTTCTTTACTTACTAGCCATCCAGCAGCTCTTATAGCGCCTTTGGAAAAGGTGTTTCTTGATGTTGCAGTATGGTTGAGTTCTATAAATTCGCCATCATTGTAAAAGCCGACAGTATGACGACCAACGATGTCTCCGCCGCGAAGTGCCATAACAGCTATCTCATCTTTTGTTCTTTCACCTATATTTCCATCTCTCCCGCTTACACGAACTTTATCTATGTCTAAATTACGACCGGCTGCAGCTGATTCACTCAGAGTCAGTGCAGTGCCGCTAGGGGCATCTTTTTTGTGTTTATGATGCATCTCTACTATTTCTATGTCAAAGCCTTCTAGCGCGGCAGAAGCTTGGTATACAAGCTTATTTAACAAGGCTACACCGAGGGACATATTTGTAGCATAAAGAACAGGCATAACCTTGCTTGCTTCTTGAAGTAGATTAAGTTGGTATGTATTGAGTCCTGTAGTACCAATAACAAGAGGTTTAGGTGTATCTATAGCAGTTTCAAGTAAAGTTTCACAAGCATCAGGTAGAGAAAAGTCTACCACAACATCACAAGCATTTAAAAATGACTTCATATCTGTAGTGATGAGTATAGATGGATCTATGGAGAAGTCCAAGCTATTTCTAACATAGACACTACTTACACTCATATTTGGAGTCTCTTTTAAATCTTCTAAAAGTAATTTTCCAACTCTGCCACTCGCCCCAAATACACCAACTTTAATCATCATTTATCCCTTAATTTTATTGAGAGAATAATAGCAAAGATTAGATAGTATTTTGATTAAAAGAAAAAGGAAAAGTTTCTAAGTCCTGCTTAGAAACTTCAAAATTGTACATTTAGTCGTTAAGCAGTTCATCCACATAAGCAATGGCTTGCAGTGCTGCCACAGCACCATCGCCTGCTGCACTCACGACTTGTTTTGGAGCAGCTATACGCATATCTCCTGTTGCAAAAAGTCCAGGAATACTTGTTCTCATGCTAATGTCAACAATTACTTGACCTTGTTCATTCATGTCGCATAGAAAGCTTCCATCTTCTTGAATAAGTGTTTCATTATTTACATCATTTCCAACAAATGTAAATACACCCGGAACAACGATGTCACGAATTTGGCCATCTTTATTTTTAACTTTAAGACCAACTACACCCATAGCATCGCCATAAACTTCATCTGGCAAAGAATTAAGCACGAGTTCTATATTTTCAGTTCGTGTTACTCTTTCTATAGTATTGGGAGCAGAACGAAATGTATCACGACGGTGAACTAGGTAAACTTTAGAACAAATCTTCGCTAAATAAAGAGCTTCTTCAAGAGCAGTATCTCCACCACCAATTACAGCGACCTCTTTTCCTTTGTAGAAAAATCCATCACAGGTGGCACAAGTGCTTACACCTTTTC
>JACNLH010000003.1 GCA_014381585.1 Candidatus Sulfurimonas ponti | reverse complement strand
CGACCTCAAGTGAAGTTCTTGCTGTGGAGTGTTGTTTGAAATATTCAAGGTCTGTGCGGTAATCGCCTATAGGCATACCTGCATAAATATCATCCCAGCTTCTTGCGAAAATATTATATTCATTTGTAATAATTTGTGCTCTTATGTCTATATTGGTGTTGGCTTTTATTGTTTTAGTGATTGTAGATAAAATCTTATAGCCTAAATCTTCATTATCATTTTCTAAAGCATTCACTAAGCCTTCATTATTAGATAAGAACAGGGCCATTTTCAGATCATCCATTTGATGTAAGTGAAGCTGAGAATCAAGTGTAGATGTGAGTTGATCCATGATAGTGTTGATTTTTTGTTCTTTGACTTCATTCTTAAAATAAAACACACCGATAAAAAGAATACTTATTATTATTATAAATGGGATTATTATTTTTTTTAACATGTGAAAACACTCATTTGTATTTATTCTCCGTCATCTCTTTCATAATACATCTGTGTCCCTTCTTCGGGGGTGAATTCTAAGCTCTCTTGAAGAAAAGCTTTTGCTTTATGAGGCAATTCTTGTTTTTCTTCTTCAATCTTTATCTCTTGTTCTGTTTTTGTCACTGTTTCTGAAGCTTTTTGACTCGTTACTTGGTTTTTTTGTTTTTCCACAGTCGGTTCAGTGTAAAAAACACTATCTTCTTCAAAGCCTATTGTCATATTGGAACAAGCACTAAAAAATATAGTCACTATTAATAAATAAGTTATAATCTTAAGGTTTTTCATATAAGTCCTTCAGGCTTAGTTTGGTTCAAGGTGTCAAGAATTTTTAATTTTATCCAAAATGTATAAAATATATATAAAATATAGACTAAATAAAAAAATTGAGGGCTTTACGGGTTTTGTTGAAAAATTAAGTTGAGAAATAAAAATGTTATAATATTTGCATGAATATCACAGTTCTTATAATAGTATTTATTTTCTTAGTTTTGCTTTTGGCAGTGCTTATAATATTTCTTTTTAAATCAGCAAAAAATAAGAATGTGAAAAGTGAAAAAACTGCTGAAATTAAGCCAAAAGTTATAACTTTGGATAAGCTAAGAGATAGACTCAAAGATAAAAATTTAAGTAAACAAGACTTAGAAAACACTTTGAACTCAGTGATTAAAGACTATGGTGTTATTGAAAACTTGGATATTTATGTGGATATAATTTTTAGAATGACGAATCATCCAAGTACAACTAAGGAGATTATTCTCAGTTTTGAAAAGGACTTGTCAAAACTGAATCCAAAATACGCATCTTCAATATCCGATAATGTAATAGATGGACTGAGTTTGAGATAAACTAAGAAGTGTTATTTAGTGTGTCTTAGATTTTTTTCTTCTATCAGCATGCTGTTTAAATGCTCAACCACTTCTTGACTTGCTGCTTCTGCTGCATCAAAGTATGTCATAACATTTTGTGAGTGCTCTGTACATGTTCCTTCAGCCACGCATTTCACTGCTTTTTTGATATTATCATGCACTGCTTTGTGCGGTGCAGCCATTTTAGAATAACTTGAACATTTACCAAACTTATCTTTACCATGACCGTTAAAGTACCAGTTTCCAAGTCTGCACTCTGTCTCTGCCAGAAATGTTCCGTGCACTTCACCTGTAAAGACAGTCTTATAACCATTTGCTTTAAAAAGCAAGTGATCAAGTTTGCTTAAAATCATAAATACAGCGTGGGTGATATCCTGGTTCTCTTGAGCGATAATATTGGCATTGCCGGAGAGTTCGCCCATTCTTTCTTCAAAAACATCCATCTGTTCATTTGAACTGGTTGAAAGTTTTTCCATCTCCACAGAGTGCGAGTGCACTTCTTGTGTATTTTGCTTTAAGCTTTGAACAGTGATTTCAACTTCACTTGTCGCTTTTTGTGTTCTCTCCGCAAGTTTACGCACTTCATCAGCAACGACAGCAAATCCACGTCCATGCTCACCTGCCCGTGCTGCTTCGATAGCTGCGTTTAAAGCTAAAAGATTTGTTTGGTCAGATATATCCTTAATAAGATTGATAACATCAGAGATACTTTCTACATTAGAATTAAGTGTGTTCACTTGCTCAAAAGTGCTTGTTATATGCTCTAGTAAAGAATCCATTGTAGTACTGAGAGAAGCTACATCATTTGCGCATTTATCAGTATGTTCTGTATTAGAGCGGTTTCTTCCATCTATATCTTCGAGCGCACCAAGGTTATTGCTTAAATCATTTTGTAAGATTTTTAAATCTCGATCACAGCCATCTGTTAAGCCCTTGGTTAAAGATTTGATAAGATCATTCATGATTTTATCGTGATTTGAATTTTTTAAACGGGTCTCTAACTCGCCTATTGTTTCATTAGCCTCTGCAAGTGCAGAACTAAGTTGAGAAATTTGAAGCTCTTTTTGTTTAAGGTCTTCTTCTAATTTTTTATTATTTCCAAACATAATGAATAATCCTTAGGTATAAATATTATAATGTAAATAAATAATAACAGATTTAAGCTTAAATGTCTTGTATTTATGCTAATTCTATCATTTCTGTTGCACGACCTTGAATTATATATACATCTTTAGCTTGGAGCTTTTCTAAAG
>JACNLH010000088.1 GCA_014381585.1 Candidatus Sulfurimonas ponti | reverse complement strand
TAAGAGCGTGCCATCCATATCAAAAATAACAATTTTTTTCAACGTATTTCCTTACTTCATCTTTTTATAAATTTCAACAAGAGCGTCCACAAAAAGATCACTGTCATTTGGACATCTGCACACTCTGTAATCTTTAAAACCTAACTCTTCTGCAATCTCTCTATACTCAATCTCAAGTTCAAAATCTGTCTCAGAGTTGTCTATGGTGAATGCGATAGGTACAACAATAATCCCTCTGTTTCTGACCGTTTTAAGCTTCTCTTCTAAAGAGGGTCTTAACCACTCCAAAGGACCCACTTTTGATTGATATGCTAAATGAAAATCATGGAAATCCATTTTTTCATCTTTAAGCATTTTAGTCAAAATCGCCACATGTTTTGTCACGTGTTTCTCATACACATCTCCGGCATCCACTATCTTTTTAGGAAGGCCGTGTGCTGAGAAAATAATATCAAAATCTCTATAATCATCAGAGCCCACTTTGTCTTTGATAGTTTCGATTACAGATTGATTGTATGTTTTGTTTTCAAAAAAGTGTTTAATCTCTACAAGCACAGCATCGCCGCCATTGTTATGGTAATGTTCTTCAAAGTCCTCAAGTGATGACTTTGTTGTGGTGGAGGATTGTTGAGGGTAAAGAGGAATAAGATAAATCTTTTCAACCTCTTCATCGTCGAGTCTTCCAATCACTTCATCTGCAAAAGGAGGCGTGTAACGCATAGCAAAATCCACTATGACTTTTTTTCCAAGTTTTTTTTCCAGCTTTGCAACAAGAGATTTTGTATGCCCGACAATAGGTGATTTTCCACCAATCTGACGATAAATCTCTTGTGAGCTTTCTGTGCGGGAAAAGGTGATCATTCCACCGACAAATTTACGCAGCAAATCACTCTTCATGGTTAAAATATTTTTATCATTAAACATGTTTGTTAAAAAAACTTCAACCTCATTAAGGTTATTCGGTCCACCCATATTGAGTAAAACTATTGCTTCTTTTTTCGCCATTTTATTCTTCCTTCACTCTCAAACTAACTTCGTACATATACTGTTGCAAAGGCAACATATCTTCATAGATTTTGTAAAGAGTGTCTATAAACTCTTCACCTTTTGTTATCAACTTCGGATCAAACACCTTGTAGGTTGCCATCCCCTTGTAAAGGGCTAAATCAGCATTTTTCATATCGGCATTAAATCCCTTCGGATAACGCTTATAGCCTTTTTCAAGATGTGTATAGCCTGTATCTTTAGATTTTATACTTTTAAGTATTGTATCTAATTCCATTCTTTTAGAATTATCTAAAATGTATTCTCTATATGCATCCAACATTGGTTTTTCAAACCATCTCACACCTACAGCAACATATAACTCATCTGGTGAAAAGTGTAAATAAAACGAAGAACTTTGCATTCTTTTATTGTTACCCTGCCAAAATATCACACCGATTCTATGTTTGATGGGAGCTTTATTTGCACCCATCCTACGAGTGTCTCTGTAGATTCTATACAGAGATTTATTTATCTTAGGTTCTGCATTTATGGTCGGTTCTAATGCCTGAAGATGTTCACCCATCTCTACGACAAAAGCACGGGAAGGATTAAGAATAAGTTCTTCGTATTCAGTTCTATGTGCTTCAAACCATTCTTTGTTGTTGTTCTTACGAATACTTTCTAAAAACGGCAGAGTCTTTTCACTAAAGCCTTTAAACTC
The DNA here is from genome assembly GCA_014381585.1 of Candidatus Sulfurimonas ponti. Taxonomy (GTDB): domain Bacteria; phylum Campylobacterota; class Campylobacteria; order Campylobacterales; family Sulfurimonadaceae; genus Sulfurimonas; species Sulfurimonas ponti. The sequence goes on along the minus strand of JACNLH010000088.1, from coordinate 11,284 downwards.
CACCAGTATAATCCTCTACACTAACTTTCTGTTTCTAAATGCAAGTGCAATAACTAAGAACAATATCGTATATGTAACAGGTACAAAGTCAGGTATCGGAACAGGATCCCCTGCTGCATAAGAGTGAAGACCTGAAAGATAATAGTTAACACCAAAATATGTCATAAGTACCGACGTATACGCAAAAGTTGTAATTACTGAAAAGTTAAAGTCGCTATAAATTGATTTAATAAATCTCATGTGTAAAATTATTGCATAGACTAAAATTGTTACAAGTGCCCAAGTCTCTTTTGGATCCCAACCCCAGTATCTACCCCATGATTCATTTGCCCAAACACCGCCAAGGAAGTTACCTATAGTAAGTAAAACTAAACCAACCATAATACTCATTTCATTAATAGCATTAAGCTCTTTAATCGAGTACGAAATATGCTTTTCATTTTTTTTCGTTTTAAGAATGAAAAGCAATATAGTGATGAAACCTAAAAGTGCAGAAAGGCCTAAAAAACCATAACTCGAAGTAATCATCGACACATGAATACTTAACCAGTAGGAGTTAAGAACAGGTACAAGGTTTGTAACTTGAGGATTCATCCAGTTTAAATGTGCAACAAATAAAATCAGTCCTGTTAACACTCCCGTTGAAGCCATAGTCATAGGGGAGCGTTTTGAGAAAATAAAACCGGCAAGAACCGTAGCCCAACCTATAAAAATCATAGACTCATATCCATTGGACCATGGAGCATGACCTCCTATGTACCATCTATTTGCAAGTCCAAAAGTATGTGCTACAAAAAGAGCGACTAATATATACAAAGAAAATTTAGAGTATCTATCGATTTTAAAATTTGGTTTTAATATTTTTGTAAAACTCATCACTAATAAAATAAAACCCATTAAAAGGTAAATAGGATAAATTCTTTCAAAAATCTGCATCTCATTATAAAAAACTTCTGCGGCAATCTTTGTCTCAGACGGATATACAGATGCACCGTGTTTTTTCTGGTACTCTGCAATAGCTGCTAAAGCTGTGGTTGCCGCGCTCCAGTCTCCACTTACAACTGAACTGTCAACAGCAGTGAAATAATCAACAGCATTACGTCGCACCTCTTCACCAGAGATGTCATCAAATGTTTGTAAAGCTTCTATGGTTGGAAACCACTTATCATTTTCGTCCTTAGGTTTTGGCCAAATTTTCACCAACTGACCCGTAAAAACCATAAATGATATATTCACTTTTTCATCAATTTCTAAAACTTTTTTATCAAACTTGTCTCTATGTTTTGCCTCTTTTCTTACCGCACTATCAACAAGCTCTGCAAGTTTATATCCACGGATTCCATCTGGATCTTCAAAAAACTGTGCGAATGATGCATATTTTGCATCAGATACTGCACCAATGATTTTATTTATTTTTTCGTCTTTTGTTTTAATCATTTTTACATTTTTATACGATTCAGGCTTCACCATCATTCCAAGTATAACTTGGTCTGCATTAAGTGTGTGACCACCTATACTTAAAGTTGAGCTTTTATAAACTTTTGCAAGAACTTCAGTTGCCAATGTATTCATTGGCTTCATTCTACCACCGCTGTCTTGCACAATGAGTTCACCGAACTTATTTGCATGTGCTTTATCAAAAGAGATAATAGTTTTTAGACTTGGATCTAAGTCTGCTGCAAAACTTGGAGTGAATGTGCTGAGTAAGGCAACTGCTAAAAGTGCTGGCAATGCTTTTGCCTCTCTTGCTTTTGAAGCTTTTGCAGCTAGCTTAGAAAAACGATTTTTTCTTGAAAAAAGTGACCAAAACATACCTAAGCCAAGAAGTGCATACCCTATATATGAAGGGAGTGTTCCTGGGTCATTGTTTACAGATAAAATAGTACCCTTTTCATCTTGGTCATATGAAGACTGGAAAAATCTATATCCACGATGTTCTAGAATATTATTCATAAAAATTCTATATGGCATAGTTATCCCTTCTTCCTTGTCTATAAGAACAACCTCACTTGCGTACGATGCAGGACTCATCGAACCTGGATAACGGTCAAGTTGAAAATCTTTTAGAGCCACCTCAAATGGAAGTGTTAATGTTTTCGCACCATAAGTCACATCCACATGAACGCCATTCACATCATTGTGACTCTCTCTTGGTAAAACACCGGGTTGTCCAAAAATCATAGTTTCTTTAGAAACATCATCCACTGTAATTTTAATTTTTAAGGCATCCATACCTGGTCTCATTGCTTTTGCATTTGGATTACTAACTATTTTCATACTTGCATATGGTAAGAATTCACGAAGAACAAAGCTGCTCTCACCTGCTGTGAAAAGTGTTCTTTTTGCAAATGGCTGTGCATCATTTGCTGCTAATTCACCGTCACTTCTGTCATCCATCTTTAAGTATTGAATAGTCATTTCGTGATTCATATACAGTTCACCGTCTTTGATGAAAATATCAATTACAGGTTTATCAAATTTTCCGCCAGAACCAAAATTTAAGATAGCACTGTCAGTTTCAAAATATTCACCTTGCTTTAATGAGACAGGCTTACCTTTGCCACCGCCGGTGACCATCATATTTGCCACCGGAGCACCATGCTCCTTATCTTCAACCATCTTTTCCATAGCGTCAGGGATGTACTCTATAAGTTCCACCTCTACATTTTTCCCCTCTATCTCTAAAGAAGTCTCTAAAGAGTTCTCTAAACGTTTAGAAAGGTATACTTTTTGCGAGGATTCTATATTTTTTGAGTCAACTTTTGCATTTACTATAAAATATGTATCCGAACTTGTCATTGTCGAAGCAGAAGAGCCTTCACGAATACTCATAGTTCCCTCATAGCCCATATATCTAGTCATCGCTGCACCAAAGATAATCACAATAAAGCCTATATGAAAAATGAAAATAGGTGCTTTATTGATTGAAAACATTTTATATTTATAAATATTCAGAGCAAGGTTTATTGTTAAAAGTCCGAGTAAAACTTCAAACCATCTGGCATTAAATATATCAGCTTTTGCTGTGATAGTTCCATAGTCATTTTCTATAAATGTAGCATACCCGATAGCAAAAGCAAAGATCGACATTAAAATCGCCATTGTTTTCATGGAATCAAGCAAGGATAGAAGTTGTTTCATAAGAATAGTCCTTTTATTAAAAAGGACATTTTAGTTAAATAATACTAATGGAAAGATAAGTCGAGCTTAACTTTAAGTATTAGTTTGGAAGATAAAAAATTCAATTTCGCCATCACAGACCGTAATTATATATATATTTTTTCTCTTCTTCATTCCAGATAAAATGCTTTGCAACATTTTCAAAAGCTTTTAAGACTATAGTCTCATCACAATCAGCCCCATAAATAGTTATAGGGGTGTGATAATAGTGATTATAAGATAAAACGGGATGAAAAAGCATCTCCTTCCATTTCAATTTCACTTTTCTGTAAGGTTCAAAAGGAACTTTGGAAGTTACAATTTTATCTTTAACCTCACATCTAAAATGACAAATCACGGAATCCCCATCTACAGACACAGAAACCAACAAGGAACGAATTGCTTTTTTATGTACATTCATCTTTGTCCCCGAAAATATATTATTAAACAGATAAGCAAAATTTATTCCCCACTATAAGGCGAAAGCAATTTCAAAACCCTTTCTATCGCCTTGAATCAGCTTCACGTATCCATCATGCGCTTCTGCAATTTGGCGCGATAGCACAAGACCAAGCCCGTTTCCCTTCACCTTGGTGCTGTTGAAAGCTTCAAAAAGACCTTCTTCATCTTCTATAGGTATTCCCGTGTCATATATATAAAATGTATGAAACTTTTTGTCACGCTTATACACAACTTCAACTTCACCGCTTTCATTCTCATCCAACTCAATCGCATCTATGGCATTTGCAATAAAGTTTGAAAACAGCATTTCCAACAAATCCTGATCAGCATTCATAGTGAAATCATGCTCAGGAAAACTGCAAGTGATATCTTTAGAATACCCATAATAGCCCATAGCCATATGGATCGATTCTTTGAGCTTAGTCCAATGCACCGTGGATTTGTTTGTTTGCACACCTTTGGAAAACATCAGTGTTGCTTTAATGATTCTGTCTATCCTGTAAACTGATTTTTGTATCTCTTCAACTATAGGGATATTCTCTTCTTTCACCCTTTTTTTGAGTGTCGAACTAAGCAATGAAATGGAGCCTATAGGATTGCGTATTTCATGCGATAAATGTGCTGCCATTTGTCCCATGGTTGTAAGATTCTCTCTTCTTTTTTGTTCGGTGATGTCTATAACGCTAAACATAACCTTGTCTTGATACACAGAACTTTTCACAAGATAATCTCTAGATTCAAAACCTATCTCATAATCATCTTCTTTGAGTTCAAGCAGTCTCAAAAGCTCCCATAAACCTCTAGCCTTTGAATTTTGTAAAAACACAGTGTTGTCATTATTGACAATCCAAATTGCATTGGGCAAAAATTCAACCACTTTTTCAACAGTGTTTTGCAGATGATTGTAAGAAGCTTTAAGTTCATTGAATTCACCCTCAACCTTATACGTTTGTTCGATTAAAACATTCAATTCTTCTGCTGTGATGATAGACATTAGCGGGTGAATCCTAAAATAATTTTGTAAAGCGAGTATGCATCATCACTTCCGCAAAGCTCACGAATCGAGTGCATTGCAAAAGTTGGAAGTCCAACATCAAGAGTGTCAATGCCGAGTCTTGTTGCTGTGATAGGTCCGATTGTGGAGCCACATCCCATATCACTTCTTGTGACAAACTTTTGGTATGGTTCTTCAAGTGAATTTGCCACATTCATAAACCTGGAGATTGTTGTGGAGTTTGAAGCATATCTTTGATTTGCATTCACCTTTATAACACTCCCTTTATTTATATAGGGTGCATGTTTTGCATCATGTTTGGATGGATAGTTTGGATGGATTGCATGTGCATTATCCGCACTTATCAAAATCGATGTTCGAATCATCTGCATATACTCATCATAATCCGGATACATTCTGCGAAGTGTGTTTTCTAAGAAACTTCCCCCTGCTCCGGATGTTGATTCACTCCCAACTTCCTCATGGTCTGAAGCGATGAAAAGCATCGGAGTCTCTTCTTGCACACTGCAAATACTCAAAAGTCCAACATAACAAGAAAGTAAGTTGTCTAACCTTGCAGATGCTATAAAGTCATCATTTAGACCAACATAGGAAGCTTTTTGCGTATCATAAAAACTAAGTTCATTTGCATACAATTCTTTAACATCTAAAATCTCATTTTTTGATAACTGCCATTTTATAAAATCATCAAAATCAAAATCATCATTTGTAGTGAGAATTGGTGAAATATCTGTTTGCATATTCACCGTTCTTTCTTTGTTCGCTTTATCATCAAGATGAATTGCAAGGGATGGAATAATAGCAATAGGCTTTTGCACATTGATAAGCGTATCTTGAATTGTGTCATTGCTATCAAGGTAAGACACCCGACCCGCTATGGACAAATCTCTGTCAAACCAAGGATTCAAAAGCACTCCGCCATAAGGTTCCACTCCAAACTTCACCACTCCATGCTCTTTAGTCACAGGATTTGGTTTGAGTTTTAGATTTGGCGAGTCCGTATGTGCTCCAATCATAGTGTAGTTTTTTGCTTGTGCGTAAGTGAATGCAATGACAGAAGAATCATTACGCAAAACATAATACTTCTTCCCCTGCTCCAGTTCCCACTTTTTTGCTTCGTCGAGTTTTATAAAGCCTGCATTGCTAAGCATCATACTCATGTTGCGTGTGGCGTGAAAAGGTGTGGGCGATGCATCTAAAAAACCTAAAAGCCCTTCGTTAAAATCTTGTTTATCCATTTTTTATCCTATAATATCCACAAATTCATTACCCTCAAGGGCTTTAACAATATTGTTATTGACTCTGATTGCCGAATCTATCACAACGTTTTGCAGTTTAGCGGTGATAATGATTTTTAAAGGTCTACTCCCTGGGTTTTGTCGTATAAGGCTGTAAAGTTCATCTAAAATCTTTGCATCACTGTCTAATCTTATCGCAAGATTCAATGGTTCCTCAGGTATTTCACGAACCTCTTTTTTCACCTTTTTACACTCTTTTTTCGCTTCTTTGAGTGTCATGATTTTAGTGACACCCATACGTGTGAACATCTCAGTATGTGTGATTTTTGCTTTAAAAGCGACTGGTTCACCTAAGTGCATTTCAGCCAGTTGTTCGAGTTTATCTGAAAAAAGCATTATTTCGATATTTCCATGAAAATCCATAAGATTAACTATCCCGAACTGATTTCCTTTCTTAGATGTTTTTTTGGTGATCTCTTCAACTTTACCGATAAATATAACATAAGAACCGTCTTTCACCCCTTCAACCTCAGAAGAGAGCGTGTACTCCAACTCATCGAGTCTCTCACGAAATTCATCAAGGGGATGTCCCGATACATAAAAGCCTAAGGTGTCTTTTTCAAACTCTAAAATCTCTTTAAGCTCAAACTCTTCACAGTTTGTTAAACTAAGCCCCACAGAGGTGATCTCTTCATCATCTCCAAATAAAGAACCGACTGCATTTTTCTTCGCATCACTTGCTTTTTTCGCAGTTTCAATGATAAGTTCTATTTGATCAAGCAAAGATTTTCTTGAATAGCCAAACCTGTCAAAGCCACCTGATTTTATACTTGATTCTATAAAACGTTTATTCACCTTTGAAGGGTCTATTCTGTTTACAAAATTCTCCAAAGAGCTGAAGGAGCCATCCACTTCACGTGTTTTTATAATCGACTCTATCGCAGAACGCCCAACACCTTTAATCGCACCAAGACCAAACAAAATAATCTCTCTGTCTTCTTTGGTTGTCGCTGAAAATTCTAAGTAAGAATCATTCACATCAGGCGGTGAAAGCTCTATCCCCATTCGTTTGACTTCATCAATATAACGGACGACTTTATCTGTGTTGTCTTTGTCAGATGTTAAGAGTGCCGCCATAAACTCGTTTGGATAATAGGTTTTCAACCATGCAGTTTGGAAGGTGACCATCGCGTAGGCTGCTGAGTGAGATTTGTTAAAACCGTAGCCGGCAAATTTTTCAATCAAGTCAAAGAGTTTTGATGCCTTGGCATAATCATGCCCTTGCTTTGCCGCACCTTCAGAAAACTCTGCATTGTATGTTGCCATATCTTTTTTCTTACCCATGGCACGACGGATAATGTCAGAATACCCAAGTGAAAAACCGCCGACTGTTTGAACAATCTGCATAACCTGTTCTTGATACACGATGACCCCGTAAGTGTTTCCTAAAATCGGCTCCATCACATCGAAGGTGTATTCTATCGCTTCACGTCCATGCTTACGTTCTATAAAACTGTCAAGCATTCCAGACTCCATCGGACCCGGTCTGTAAAGTGCAAGAACGGCGATTAAATCCTCAAAGTTATCAGGTTTGAGACGCTTGTTCAAATCCTGCATTCCAGAAGACTCTATCTGAAACATTCCCACAGTGTCACCGCCGCGAATCACCTCATACACCTTTGGATCATTTTCATCTATCGTATGCCAAACCACATCTCTGTCATAACGGCGTTTTATAAGTTTTATCGCATTGTCAATCACATCGAGCGTTTTGAGACCAAGGAAGTCAAACTTGATTAAATCAACATCCTCTAAAAAGTTCAATGAGTATTGTGTTACAAAAGTGTTTTCACCGCTTGGCTTATAAATAGGTGTCTTATACCATAGTTCTTCATTTGAGATCACAACACCCGCGGCATGAATTCCCGAGTTTCGCTTTAATCCTTCAAGCTTTTTAGCAAACTCCCAAACACGTGAAGCATTTGCATCGCCCTCAATAAGTTCAGCAATCTTAGGCTCTTTTTGAAAAGCCCCATCGATAAATTCACCTTTTTTCTCTTTCCCGTTCAGTGTGATTCCCAGCTCATCAGGAACAAGCTTTGCCAACTTGTCAGCCTGAGAGAGAGGCATGTCTAAAACCCTTGCAACATCACGGATAACCCCTTTTGCAAGAAGTGAACCAAAAGTAATAATCTGAGCAACTTGATTCCGGCCATACTTCTCAACAACATAATCAATCACTTCACCGCGGCGTGCCTGCATGAAGTCCATATCGATATCGGGCATCGATACACGTTCAGGATTTAAAAATCTCTCAAAAAGTAAGTCATACTTCATAGGGTCAATGTCCGTGATATCAAGCGAATACGCAACTAAACTACCAGCCGCAGAACCACGTCCCGGACCGACTGCTATGCCCATCTCTTTTGCGACTTTAACAAAATCCCAAACGATAAGCATATATCCGGGGAACTTCATAGAGTTGATGATATCCATCTCAAATTCTAAGCGTTCTTTATACTCTGCGTGACGCTCCTGGGGAACAATTTTGAGTCTGTTATCAAGACCTCGTTTACAGCAAAATGTGAAGTATTCAGCATCGTTTTTATCGATTCCGCTAAACCATGTTTTTTTGTCTGCCTCAGTTGCATCTGCTCCAAGAGGGGCATCATCCTCATGGTTGATTGTGAGTCCGTCTTCTAAAGCATATTCAGGAGTGAATTTAAAGTTAGGCGGGATAGGTTCTTTCACCGTTAAAGGAAAATCTTCGATTTTTTCAACAATCTCTTGAGTATGCGCTATCGCTTCTGGAATATCTGCAAAAAGTAAAGCCATCTCCTCTGGTGATTTAAGATAAAACTCATGCACAGAATGACGCATACGGTTTGGATCATCGTAAAGTTTATTCATCCCTATACACATAAAGGCTTCATGGTACTGCGCATCATCAGGGAAGGTGTAGTGTGTATCATTTGTAGCTACGACTTTTATCCCTGTTTCTTGTGAAATTTTGAGTATCTGCTCATCGATGAAGAGCTGATCACCGATTCCGTGACGCATAAGTTCAAGATAAAAATCATCCCCAAATATATCTTGATACTCGCGCGCCACGGCTAGAGCACCAGCATATCCCAAAGCGCCGTTTCGCACATTTCTTTCATTTTGAAGGTTTAGGTGCCAGTTCACTTCACCTTGCAGACACGCAGAGGTGCAGATGAGTCCCTCACTGTGTGCACGAAGTTCATTTTTATTTATACGCGGAAAATAATACATCCCTTCAATAAAAGCTTTTGAAGAGAGGTACATAAGGTTTTCATATCCCTTTTTATTCTTAGCAAATAAACAAATATGAAATCTTTGTTTTGTGGACTTATCATCCAGCGTCGCACCGTTATGAATATAGCCTTCCATCCCAATAATCGGCTTAATACCGGCATCTTTCATTTGATGGTAAAAGTCAATCGCACCAAACATATTTCCATGATCTGTCATAGCAACAGAGGTCATTCCCAACTCTTTAAGACGTGGTACAAGATTGGAGAGTTTATTTGCTCCATCAAGGAGAGAATACTCCGTATGAAGGTGAAGGTGTGTGAAAGGTTGCGCACTCATAGTATTTGCCTAATAGTATAATTATTAGCTAGATTATAGTGACTTAAAATTAAAGTGAAATAATCTACAAGAAAAGATAAAAAAAGATAAGCAATATCTCTCTTTATTTTACAGACACACAGTTTCTTCCTGTTTCTTTTGCATCATAAAGCGCATTATCACAACGTTTCATAATACTCTCTTTTGAATCATCTAAAATATACTCTGTAAGACCGAAACTGCATGTGATATTTGCCACATACTTGAACTCATGGTTTTGAATTGTCTCGCGAAGTTTCTCAGCAAACACTCCGCTCATACCAATGTTGGTGGTGGAAATAATCATAAATTCTTCACCGCCCCATCGTGCAAATATATCTGTTTCACGAATATGTGAAGAGACAAGATGAGCTAATTCAATCAAAACAGAATCGCCAACATCATGTCCATGCTTATCATTGACAAGTTTAAAGTGATCAATATCAAACATTATAAGAGAGAACAGCACACCGGTTCTTGAAGCTCTTTTAAGTTCTTTGCCTAAATAATATTCAAAACTGCTGCGATTATAGATACTTGTTAAAGAATCATAATAAGCTTGATTCATAAGCTGATTGAGCTTTTCAACTTCATCAGTGACATCTTTAAATACAATAAAAAGGTAAGCTGACTCTTTTAAAACCTCATACTCAAGTTCAAATATTTTCAACTTATTATCTGAAATATCTTTTATTTTCGCCTGATGTTTTTTCTGTGGATATTTAAGAATATAATCCGTCCATATAACACCATCATTGTCTTTTTGTAAATAGCCATTGCCTTTTATAAAAAAATCACAAATACATTTATGCTCACTCTCAAAACCTTGAAGTGTCTCAAATCCAAAAAATTGCAGCATTGTATAGTTTGCATCTTTGAGTTTTTTTCCATCAGTGACAATGAGCATATCTTGTTGCATATTTATAAGTTCTCTGGTGTAGGTTTTATGTCTAATCTGTTTTCTTACATAGATTAAGAGCATAAGACTCAGCAATGAAAATAATAAAATATCCATAAACATCTCGTATCTAAGTTCAGAAATATCAACATCATCTACAAAAACCAATATATACCCTATATGCTTCTTGTTGATATCAAGTATAGGTTTTATAACAACATCAAGGTTTTTTCCTTGAAAACTATAGTCAATAACTTCAGTCTCCTTGGAAGCTAAACTTTTTTGCACCTTCTCAAGTGTAAGTATATAATCGAAATGTTTTTTCTCATCTGTGTGATGAAATAATGAGGGTTGAATATAAAACACTTTAGATGCCACATTTATCTTTTCATAACGTTCTTGGAGTGTTTTTATCGAAGCAACACCTTCAATATCTTCAGCCTTATATATAGCAAAATAATGATATGGAGAAAATTTTTCCATCTCTTTTTGTAAAGCTTTAAATGAAATACTGTATTCATAACTGCCTACAAACTCACCGTCATGAAAAAGTGGATACTGAAAGCGATAAGACTCTTTATATACACCTATCTCAAGACCTTTTTTATATGTGAAATCTTTTAGCATATGTTCAAGAGAAGGGCGTAAATCGATTATATGATCATCGTGCTTATCTCGCTCATGAAATCTAAGAAGCGAATCTCCATTCACATCAAACACATGCATCCCTTCCAAAGAGTGCAGTTTTCTACTGGAAAAAAAAGACATAAATGATTTAAGCAGCTCTTCACGGACTTTATCACGCTCCTCTTTGGAGGCTCCATTTGCCTTATGAGTTAGATTTGCAAGTTTATCAGCATGTTGCGAGTGAAAGTCATCATT
>JACNLH010000161.1:45651-52320 GCA_014381585.1 Candidatus Sulfurimonas ponti | reverse complement strand
ATTTTCTACATTTGAGAATAATAATTTAGAGTTTTCTATAAACTTATCTATAGAAGATATTATGAGTAGCGAAATGTATAACTTTATTATCCAAAAATTAAAAGACTCAGATGCTTCCAACCGTGTCACATTTGAGCTTTTAGAATCAGAAGCTATTCAAGACTTTAAAAAGGTTGAAAGATTTATCAGTGAAGCTAAAAGGCATGGCGCTCAAATAGCGATAGATGATTTTGGAAGCGGATATTCAAATTTTTCTTATTTGACAAAGATGAATGCTGATTATATTAAAATAGACGGCAGCTTGATTAAAGATATTGATGTGGATAAAACATCGTATATAGTTGTGGAGACTATTGTTGAATTTGCAAAAAAACTAGGTATAAAAACCATCGCAGAATACGTGCACTCAAGCATCGTGATGGATAAGGTGAAAGAATTGGGTATTGATTATTCTCAAGGCTTCTACATAGATAAACCGTCTATAAATATAGAAGATAAATAAGAGAGTTATGCTTTAGCTGAGTATAAGGCAAGTTCTTTGTTTGTATATATTTTTAGATATATCGCTGCACTGAATATAATAATCAACAAACTCACCCATAAATACTCTATATCTAAATCATAAATATGAACAACAGTGTAAAAGAAAATAAACGGCATTAATATTTGTCTGTAAAAAGCAATATAAGGTAATATGAAAGGCTTTTTTATCCCTTGCAGAGTGGAGCTGGATATAAACAGTGTGATATATGCAAAGAATATAAAACTTTCGAAGACTATATAGATATAAGCAGTGTTTATCACCTCCGGGTCCTTATCAAAAATCATTATGACATACTTTCCAAATAGGGCAATCAATATCACTCCAATAGCACTCATAATGTATCCATATTTTAAAGCTTTATGGATCACCTCATTTATTCTAGAAAAGTTTTGAGCTCCAAAGTTATTGGATACAATGCTGATTACCGCAGTATTGAGCCCTAGCATAGGAAGTAAGATAATTTGTTCAACTCTATAGCCTATACCAAAAGCAGCGACTGATTTAACACCATAAAATGAAACAAAATAGATTGCGATAATACTTCCAAATGACATTAAAAACATATTTAAACTTGAAGGTATCGCCTGTGTGGATAACTGTTGAAAGACTTTTATATTAGGCAGTTTTTTAAAAAATAGCTTTAAATCAAAAAGACCTGTTTTATATAGCTTTGAAACTATATATACAAAGGTTATGAATTGAATCAGCACCGTCGCAATAGCAACACCTTTTATCCCAAATGCGGGTATAAAAGAATAACCATATATAAACAGTGGATCTAATATTAGATTTAATATAAAACCGACTATTAAAATATTTCTATAGCTTTTAGTGTCTCCTAGTGCTATTAATACAGCATTTGCACCTAGCCCTAAAAGCATTGGTGATATTCCAATAATTATAATATATGTGTAATCCAAGGCATAGGAAAGTGCTTCACCGCTTGCTCCCATCAGTATGAAAATATTTTCTAAAAATATATAACTAAAGAGCGTTAAAAAAATGGAGGTGAAGAAGAATAAACTCATGCCGTTTGAAGCGTAAATTTGTGCCATGTTTTTTTTGTGTTTGCCAAGGCCCCCGCCAACATAGGCTGTTATAGCAGAAGACAAACCATAGCTGACCGACAAAAGTAAAAAAAACACCATAAAACTATAGGACAAGGCAGATATCGCAACTGTGGAAATCTGACCTACATAAAATGTGTCAACAACATTGTACATAGTGTTGAAAAACATACCGATACTTGATGGTATGGCAATTTGAACTATTAGTTTTTTTATATCTTTTGTAAGGATTTCATTTTCTTTTTTCATAGTGTTCTTTTAGAAAATTATTTGGAGTGACGCTTATTTTGAGATTTAGAGGGTGCAATTAAGAGCTTAAAAGCTCTTAATTATGAAGTTTCAACTATTCAGCTACAGCGACTTCTAAAGGAGTTGATTCCCAGATACCGTGTTTAGTACAGTAACCATGAGCAACAAGGTTTAATTTTTTACCCATTGGTCTGATGTTGAATGTAACTTCAGCGTGAGATTTTTCGTTTCCTAATGTACCTGGAACAAAAGAAGCCATTGCTAATTTAGTTTCACCATTAAAAAGAGTGATGCTTTCGATATAGTGATCAAAATCATCCGGGTGAGTGTACTCGTTACCCATTTTAACGTTTACTGAAAGGATTTCACCTTTTTTAGCATCACCTGCAACTGTGATGAACGGTGAATGACGATCGATCAAATCTTTTTTAGCTTCTCTTTCCACTGTATCTATATCAACATATTTGTTAATCTTTGGCATTGTAATTCCTTGTGTGTTTTTAATTTATGTCGGTATTGTAACAGTAAAACTTTTAGCTAAACATAAACAAGAGTATATTTGTCTTATTTAAGCATTGTTTTATATTTGAAGAGCTATTTATAAACCTTTAACCAAAAAAGAGATAAAATCGCGTCAATATTATTACATAAAGAGTTTATATATGCTAAAACCATTACTAATTGAAATCGGTGTTGAAGAACTTCCAGCAGTTCCACTTTTAAAAGAGCTAAAAAATATTGAAAAAAAATATACTGATCTTTTAGAGAAACATTCACTCTATAGTGCATTTGAATTTTACTATACTCCCCGTCGTTTGGTTATTTGGCATCATGAATTTAAAACAAAGCAAGATGACAGTATAGAAGAATTTTTTGGAGCACCTTTAAGTGTTGCATATAAAGACGGTGTTGCGACTGCTGCTGCAAACGGTTTTGCAAAGAAGTGCGGCGTAACACTAGAGGAACTTTCCAGTGTGGAGAAGGGCGGGAAAGAAGTGCTTTATTATAAAAAAGAAGTGAGTGGTCAGGATGCCGTTCATTTACTAGAAGAGATTATTTATTCATGGATCACATCCTTAGAGTTTGGTAAATCCATGCGATGGGGAAGTTCAAGTGAGAGTTTTATCCGTCCTGTGCGTTGGTTGAATGTGATGCTAGGTTCAGAGCTTGTGGATGTGACGCTTTTTGATGTGAAATCTTCTAAAACCACTTTTGTTCACCGTATCTCAAACTTTGATGCGATTGAAGTGACAGATGGAAAAGACTACTTTGAAACTCTTAAAAATGGCGGAGTGACACTTTTTGCAAGCCAAAGACGCGAAAAAATTCTAAGTGATTTTAAAAACATAGAAAAACAAAGCGGACTAAGTATAGAAGTGGATGAAGAGTTGCTTCAAGAAGTTGTTGCAATCACTGAAAATCCAACAGCACTTTTAGGTTCATTTGATGGGGAGTTTTTAAGACTTCCTCCTGAGGTGATTATCACTTCTATGAAAGAGCACCAAAGATATTTTCCAGTGTTTAAGGATGGAATACTTACAAACAAATTTATTGTTGTTTCAAATGCTTTAACAGATGATTTTTCCCATGTGATAGAAGGAAATGAAAAAGTGCTTCGCCCACGTTTGGCTGATGGGCTTTTCTTTTATGATAACGATTTGAAAAACGGACTTAGCACAGACGGACTCAAAAAAGTTGCTTTCTTTAAAGGTCTTGGAAGTGTTGCAGATAAGATAGACAGAGAAGCAAAGATCGCAAATGTTCTTTTTAATAAATATACTCCGAATGCGAATAAAGAAGACTTAGAAAAAGCTATTGCCTTAGCAAAAGCTGACCTTATGAGTGAGATGGTATATGAGTTCACCGAGCTTCAAGGTCTTATGGGCGGCTACTATGCAATTGCTGCGGGTGAAAGCCAAGCTGTTGCAACTGCTATCACTGAGCAGTATCTACCAGACGGTGAAGAGAGTGATTTGCCATCTACAGCGTTAAGTGCGATAGTTGCTATGAGTATAAAGCTAGATACACTCCTGGCACTTTTCAGTGTGAATCAAATTCCAACCGGTTCACGTGATCCATTTGCACTTCGTCGCGCAGTCAACGGACTGGTGAGAATCACAAAAGAGCATGATTTCGAGTTTAATGTGGTGGAAACTTTAAAAGAATTGGCAAGTGGATATGAAAATATAGATATGCAAAAACTTGAAAGCTTTTTCTTGGAGCGTGTGAAACATTACTTCAAAGGGATAAACCCTTCTGTTATTGAGGCTGTTTTAGCGTCTGGTGAACGAGAATTATTGGCACTTGGAGAAAAGATAGAAGCTTTAAATGAGATTGTGCAAAGCGCTGACTTTGCTGAGTGCTCATCAACATTTAAAAGAGTCGCAAATATCACTAAAGATGTTGAATTATCAGAAGTTAAATTTATAAATAAATGTCTGTTTGACCAAGAAGCAGAGGCTGCACTTTATAAAAAATACTCTCAAGTTTGCACTTCTGATTTTCAAACGTATCAAGAAGAACTTGATGCACTCCTAAGTCTCAAGCCTGAACTTGACAGGTTTTTTGAAGAGGTGATGGTGAATGTGGAAGATGAAGCAGTGAAAAACAATAGAAAATATTTAGTGGCATCTATTTATAAAAGTATATTGAAAATCGCAGATATTAAAGAAGTGAGTATATAAGGGCTTGTGGTGAAGTTTAAAGATTTATTTTTTTTAACGATACTTTTCACTGCAAGTGCATTATCAGCACAAAGTCTTACAGCTACAAGTAAACTTATAGATAAAGCAAAGAAAGAAGTGGGGGAAATCACTCCTAAAGCTTTATATGAAATGATTGATGATGACGATGATTTAGTTCTTTTAGATGTAAGAGAAGGTAAACACAAGTATAGCGGCGAAATATATGCTGATGAACACTTATCTATATCTCGCGGAAACTTAGAATTTGTACTGCCGCGTGTGTTAAAAGATAAAAATATTTTTATAGTCACCTATTGTCTTGCCGGAAACAGAAGTGCCTTGGCTGCGCAGACATTGAAACATTTAGGTTACAAAAATGTAAGAAACTTAAAGGGTGGGCTAAAAGCATGGGCTAAAGCTGGAAATCCTATTGAAACGAGACTGGGTGCATTGCAGCTTATTAAAGAAGAAGAGTAAGCAATTAAAGAGCAACGCTACTCTTTTTCTCATAAAGTTGTATAAATTATAAAAAAAATAGAAATATAAGGCATTTTAATGTTTTTTTGTGTATTATAGTCATTAAGTAATAGAGTTAAGTTATCTTCTTAATTGTTGTTGCAAGCGAAGTTAATGACACTCCATTACTTAACCTCATTACTTCTATAGGTAATAATCCAATGATAAAACTTTTCAAAAATATTTTTTTATTATCACTTTTAAGCACATCACTCTATAGTTCAATTCCCAATATCAAAGAATCCATTGTAAAAATCTATACAGTCTCCAAAGTGCCAAGTTATACAACGCCGTGGAACTCAACCATTCGAAGATCTCATGGTTCCGGCAGTATCATCAAAGGCAATAGAATTCTTACAAATGCCCATGTGGTGGCAAATGAAACTTTTATAGAAATCAAAAGGCATGGGGATACAAAAAAGTATGAGGCTGAAGTTGAGTTTATCTCGCATCAAGCAGACCTCGCACTTTTAAAACTCAAAGATGAAACATTTTTTAAAGGCACACAGCCGATTGAATTCAACGGTCTTCCAAAGTTTGAAGAAGAAGTGGCTGTCTATGGTTTTCCAGTCGGCGGGGACAGTTTGAGTGTGAGCAGAGGCATAGTGTCTAGAATAGAGCATAAAAGATATGCACACTCAGGCGAGATTTATCTCTCTATTCAGATTGACGCTGCTATCAATCCCGGCAGCAGTGGCGGACCTGCCATCAGTGATGGGAAAATGGTGGGAGTTGTTATGCAACAGCTGAGCCGTTCTCAAAGTATCGGCTATGTGGTCCCTATAGAGATAGTGAGACATTTTTTAGAAGACGTTGCAGATGGGGAGTATGATGGATTCTCTCATTTAGGCATCACCACACAGACAATGGAAAACAGTGCTTTACGGGATGTTTACAATATGGATGACAACACCACCGGTATATTGATTATAGATATCTCCCAAAAATCAAATGTATATAAAAAACTCAAAGAACATGATATCTTGCTTAGTGTGGATGGGCATGATATTAAGAATGATGCAACTGTTATGTATACAAAAAATAAGTTCACCTCCTACAAGTACTATATAGACCAAAAACAAATTGGCGAGGGTGTAAAGCTCGGAGTGCTTCGTGATGGCAAAAAATTAGAAATAGATGTGGTGTTAAACAATAGAGCAGATGACAATCTTTTAGTGGACACCATCGCACATGATAGAACTCCAAGATACTTAGTCTATGGCGGCTATGTGTTTTCGCCGCTTACGAGAAACTTGCTGCTCAAAAACCGTGCCACACTCCTTCGTTTAAGAGAGGCCGCTATAGAATGGGCGACAGAAGACAAAGAAGAGGCTGTGATCCTTCTAAAAGTATTGGCATCTCCGGCAAACAGGGGAGATCATAACTATTCCCTTTGGATGGTGGATAAAGTGGATTCCAAAAAGTTTAAAAATTTTGCAGAGTTTATTCAAATCATCAGAGATTTTCAAGGAAAGTACCTCATTATTGAAAACCGTGACGGTGTGAAAATCGCTATTGACAGAGAAAAAGCAAAAGAACTGGAACAAGTGATTTTAGACAGATATGATATTAAAAACTCTATAAGATGGTGATACTTGTATGACGTGGC
>JACNLH010000161.1:10304-44968 GCA_014381585.1 Candidatus Sulfurimonas ponti | reverse complement strand
TATGACATACAAGCGGGGAGAAAAGAGCTTCTTGAAAAAGCTTCCCGTATGATAGACTTAGAAGATGCAGAAGTCGTTAAAGATTATACGGGGCTTCGTTCTGGATCAGTGGACTATATGCCTCTTCTTGGCTCACTTGTCATATCTCAAGAAACTCTAAAAAAAGGGCTTCGTTTAGATACTAAAAAGATTGATTATGGCACTTTTTGTCACTATCCCAACCTCTATATGATAAATGGAAACGGAGGCTACGGCTTTGTTTTAGCTCCGTATTTGGCAAAAATATTATGTGAACATATTTTAGAGGCTAAAGAAATAAGTAAAAGACTCTCTCCTGCAAGATTCTTTCATCGCTGGGCAAAAAAAATCAAAAAATAAACATTTTTATTAAAAATACAACTTAATGTCTGGAACTTATAATTAAATTAGGGTAAAATTATATGTAAAGGATTTGAGTATGAAAATTAAAATTTTATTATTACTTTTAAGTATACAGGTGTCTTCTCTGATTGCTCAAGTTGAGAGCACATTAAGCTTTGAACCGAATATCACATGTAAAAAGTGCCATCCGGAGATCTATGCTGAATATGAGAAGAGTGTGCATAGAAATTCTACAGTTTTTAAAGATCCTATTCATAAAGCTGTATGGGATAAGCATCCTTCAAATATAAAAAAAGAACAGTATAAATGCGCAAAGTGTCATACACCCACAGCAGATAATATTTCAGATATGTTGGGAGAAGGCACAAAAGGCGTGCCAGATGCCGCTAATGAGACACATACGGAAGGGATTTTATGTGCATATTGTCATAGAGTTGAATCTGTAGAAATTGGTGTGATGTCAAATACAAATAAAATACATCCTGAGAAAAAAGATTATTACGGCACGAGAGAGAAGCCGCTGCGAAGTAAAAAACATTATCAAAAATACAGTGAAAACTTTAAAAACGGACAGGTGTGCATGGGCTGTCATTCGCATAAAAAAAACAAAGAAAAACTTGATGTTTGTGTTACAGACATGGGTGAAGAAAATGCTGATGACAACTGTATCACATGTCATATGCCGCAGGTGAAAGGTGATGTTTCTACAAAAGGAGAAACGGGCACATACGCATTTCATGGTTTTCCAGGAGCAAATTTGCATAAAGAAAAATTATTGCAGTATATTGATATGAAGTTTCTTCAAGAAGAAAAAAGTTTTAAAGTCTCTATCTATAATCAAAGTCCGCATGATCTGATGCTTCACCCTATGCGTCATACAGAGCTTCGTGTAAGTGTTGAGAGAAATGCTGAGATAGAAGAGATGCAAGCAAAAGTTTTTAAACGCGTTATAGGAAAAGATGCAAAAGGAACACCTCCATGGTTAGCAAATGAAGTTGTGGAAGATACAATGATCAAAGGTAAAGAAACACGTGAAGTTGTTTATGCTAAAGAGCTTCAAAGGGGCGATAAAGTGCATGTTGTTCTTGGATATTATTTGGTGAAACCTGAAGTTGCAAAAAAATTCGCAGTTGAAGAAAGTGAGCACACGAAAAAGTTTCACATTCTTAAAGATGAAATATATATAGTAAAGTAGGATAGTATGGAAAAAACATTTGAAGAAGCATTGAATTTTAGACATGCGTGTAAAGTTTTTGATGAAACAAAAAAAATATCAGATATGGATATAAGATATATATTAGAAGCGGGGAGAAAGTCTCCTTCTTCTTTTGGTATGGAAGCCTGGAAGTTTTTAGTTATAACAAATGAAGCATTAAAAGCTAGATTACGCCCTGTATGCTGGGATCAGGTTCAAGTCACTTCATGTTCTCATTTAGTTATTGTGCTTGCTGGGATTGAATCGGTGAAGCCAGAATTTGGTGAAGTGAAGAAAAGATTTCAAAGACGGGAAATGCCCCAAGAGACTTTAGACTTTTATATGGATATTTATGCATCGCATTTAGCGGACACATTAAGTTCAGATGAAAAAATTGAAGCTTGGACCGCAAAACAAAGCTATATTGCCTTAGGTAACATGATGACTGCTGCTGCAGTTTTAGGTATTGACTCTTGTCCGATCGAAGGTTTTGAAAAAGAAAAAGTGGAA
Source organism: Candidatus Sulfurimonas ponti (assembly GCA_014381585.1). Classification (GTDB taxonomy): domain Bacteria; phylum Campylobacterota; class Campylobacteria; order Campylobacterales; family Sulfurimonadaceae; genus Sulfurimonas; species Sulfurimonas ponti. The sequence continues at coordinate 42,882 of JACNLH010000161.1, read as the reverse complement.
GAGATTTTAGAGCTTGACACATCAAAGTACAGACTCTCGGTTGTGGTGCCATTTGGCTATAGGCTTAATGAACAGTCTTCTCAGATACGACTCGATTTTGATGAAGTGGTTACATTTCTTCAATAAGAACCCGTCTTATGTAAATCAATTTAGTAGTATAATTTAGTAAATAATTTATATACTAAAAGGATAAAAGATGTTAAAACAAATATTTATAAGCGGTTCAATAGTCATATTGCTTCTTAGTGGATGCGCAAGTAAAACAGGTCCGGAATATGATGCAGATAGTTATTCTCAAATAAAAAAAGTGCAAACCGGTGTTGTTATTAAAAGCAGACCGGTCACTATAAAAGATGATGGCAGCGGGAAGGTTATAGGTGCTATAGTCGGTGCCGTGCTAGGCTCCACTGTTGGTAGTAATACAGGTACGAGATTGGCCACAGTCGGTGGTGCTCTGGCTGGTGGAGTTGTTGGAAGCGAGGTGGGTAAAGCCAATGCATCTGAGCTTACAATCGAACTTGACAACGGAGAGACTGTTGTGGTTGTTGCTAAAGTTGTAAATATAGTCGCCGGCGATAGAGTTAGAATCATTAAAGACGGCAATAAAGCAGCAACTGTGGATCTAGTTCATTAATAATAAATTTAATTGAGTATAATATGAAAAAATTTAAAGGTCATTAGATGTCAACATACGTTTTTGGACATACAAGTCCTGATAGCGACTCAATTGTGGGTGCTATCTCTCTCTCATATTTAAAAAATCAGCTCGGTGAAGATTGTATTCCGACCCGTCAAGGTGAAATCTCCGCTGAAACACAGTTTATACTGGATAAGTTTGATGGAACATTGCCTGAGCTCAAAACCTCTGTTGCCGGGGAAGATGTTTATATTATAGATTTCTCAGATAAAGCGCAAGCGCCTCACGATATTATGGAGGCTACAATCCTTGGAATTGTAGATCATCATAAGCTTGGAGATTTAACAACTTCGACGCCACTGGAGTGTTGGATTAGACCTATCGGATGTTCAAACACAGTGGTGTATGAGATGTATAAAGCATATGATGTGGAGATTCCCAAAGATATAGCCGGGATGATGATGTGCGCAATTTTAAGTGACACGGTGATTTTTAAATCACCAACATGCACAAAAGTTGATACAAAAGCTGTAAAAGAGTTGTCTAAAATATGCGGTGTTGAAGACTACAAGCAAGTGGCGATGGATATGTTTATTGCAAAATCTCAAGTGGACGGTGCATCTGCTAGAAACTTAAACACAAGAGACTATAAAGCTTTTGAGATGAATGGCAACAAAGTGGGGATCAATCAATTAGAGATGGTGGATATCTCAGTTCTAGATTCAAGAATAGATGAAATTATGACAGATATGAAAGCTATGAAAGAAGAAGAAGGCCTTCATACTATCATTGTCCTTTTAACAGATATTATGAAAGAAGGTTCAACACTTTTAACCGTGAGCGATGATGAGAGTAAAATAGAGACTGCATTTAATTGTAAACTAGAAAATTCTCAAGTGTGGTTAGACGGTGTTTTAAGCCGTAAAAAACAGATTATCCCTTTCTTGCAACCTCAGTTTTAGTTAGAAGTCACCTTATGTATCGATATATAGAAACCTTTTAATCTTTTTCGTAGGAGTTTTTATAAACTCCTCTTCTTGTTCTACAAACTTCACTATTTTAGAAAAGGAAGAGAGTTGGGCATTTATTTCTTGTCTGATATCTTCGAGTGTGGATGCGATTTTTTCTTTGTTGTTTACATCAATCATGTCATAGTTAAGATGAATCTTAGCGATAAGCTTTGCATTTTCATCTTGCATCACGAGAGAGTCAAGCACAAGTTTATTTTGATTTATCACAGCTTCTATCTGCTCAGGATAGATATTTTCACCGGCCGGTCCTAAAAGCATATTTTTACTTCTTCCCCGGATAAATAAAAAGCCTTCTTCATCAATAAAACCTAAATCTCCAGTTAAAAACCAGCCATCTTCCATAACTTCAGCAGTTGCAGCTTCATCTTTATAATAACCCATCATCACACTCGGTGATTTAGCGAGTATTTCACCTTCGCCGGTTTGTGGGTCTTTGTTTTTTATCTTAAGTTCAACTCCTGCCATCGGTATACCGGTGGACTTGAACTTGATTTTCCCTCCAAGAACGGAACCAGCCAGCAGGGGAGCTGTTTCTGTGAGTCCATAGCCCACTATGAAAGGAAATTTTGCTTCTATGAGAAATTGTTCTACAAAAGGTGAAATCCCAGCCCCGCCGATTCCAAAGAAGCGTATACGGCCGCCGAAGCTTTCTATGAGTTTTTTGCCGGCTATTTTATTGAGTATCTTTCTGAAAAAACTGATTCCATATAAAAAGCTTATAAAAGCTGATGATGTAAGATTAGGCAAGACTTTATTTTTGTAGATTTTTTCTATGACAAGAGGCACACTCACCATCATTGTCGGTTTGACTACGGCAAATGCTTTGAGTAACACACTTGGGGTTGGAACCTTATCTATATAGTAAACACTGCAGCCGTTTAAAACAGGTATAAGCAGGCCGACAGTCCCTTCAAATGTATGCGCAAGCGGCAGGATGGAAAGAAAAACATCTTCTTCTTTAATACTTATTTGCACATAAGCACTCATAGCATTTGTCACAAGGTTTTTGTGTGAGAGCATGACACCTTTGGAGTTTCCAGTGGTTCCGGAAGTGTAAATAATTGCAGCCAAATCATCTTCTTTGGGCGCTGTGATTTCTTCAATTTCTTTATTTGAAGTCTCTGGCTCATTATTCATCGTGAGTGTATTGAGATTGATAGTGAATGTGACTATGGAGTTTGGACAACTTTCTATCGTTTCTTGATACTTAGAAGAGACAAACGCAGCTTTGGCGCCGGAGTGTTCCATAATACGGTGAACATCAGCATGGTGAAAGTCAGGAAGTATAGGGACAATAACCGCACCAAAATAAGTGACGGCAAAATAAGCGACACCCCAGTTAGGCATATTTTCACTTAGTAAAATAACTCTATCGCCCTTTGAAACACCTTGAGCCTTGAGTAACTTCACCATTTCTATTACGCGTTTGTGAAACTCCGCATAAGTCATCGCTTTTTCTCCAACATTTCCAAAAGAATCATTATCTGCAAAAAGTTCTAAAGAACGATCGAGTAATCTTGGAAGCGTAAAGTTTTCTAAGTTTTTAAAGGGGTAGGTCATCTATAATCTCATTTTTATTAATTTATATATTATAATGAGCAAAAGCTCATTATAATAGCAGGGACACAAAGTCCCTGCAACCCCCTAAAGCTACAAAAAATTAAATTTTTTGAGATATAAAAAGTCTACATGTGTATTTTATTTTTTTCTAGTATTATTATACTTAATAAATAGTATACAAAAAGTTATTTAAAAAATAAAGGTTCTGTTTTGTCAAGAAGAAATAAAAATAAACAAGCAAATCAAAATAAAGACACTGTGACTTTTACAGAAAAAGATTTTTTACCGACAACCCGTGCTGATATGGATGCCCACGGTTGGGATTATTGTGATGTTATTCTTGTAAGCGGTGATGCTTATATAGATTCTCCTTTTATAGGTGTGGCGATGGTTGGCAGAATGTTAGAGCGACTTGGATATAGAGTCGGGATGATAGGACAACCTGATGTGAAATCTCCAAATGATATTATGCGTTTGGGTGAACCTCGTCTTTATTGGGGTGTGAGTGGCGGCAGTGTTGATTCTATGGTTAGTAACTATACTGCGACAAAAAAGTTCAGAAACTCAGATGACTACACGCCTGGTGGGAAAAATGACAAAAGACCAGACCGTGCTTTGAGTGTATACTGCAACCTGATTAGACAGCACTTCAAAAACACTGTCCCTATTGTGATAGGCGGGATTGAGGGAAGTTTAAGAAGAGTGACGCATTATGATTACTGGACAAATAAGCTTAGAAAACCGATTCTTTTTGATTCTAAAGCAGATGTTTTAATCTATGGAATGGGTGAAACAGCTTTAGAAGAGTTGAGTAAAGCTATCGCTGAAAAAAGAGACTACACTGATATTCGTGGAATTTGCTATATATCTAAAGAACCAAAACCTGAGTATCATCAAATGCCATCGCATGCAGAGTGTTTGGAAGATAAAGAAAAATATATAGATTTGTTTGATTTGTTTTATGATAACAATGACCCAATCGCAGCAAATGGTTTGTGTCAGCCGGTCGATACAAGGTTTTTAATCCAAAATCCTCCTTGTGATCATCTAAATGAAGATGAGATGGATGCAAATTCAAATTTACCATTTACGAGAGAACTTCACCCTTTTTATGCAAAAATGGGAAAGGTGAAGTGTTTAGAGACGATTAAATTCTCTATCATGACACACCATGGCTGTTGGGGTGAATGTAATTTCTGTGCTATTGGGGTTCACCAAGGCCGTACAATCAGAACCCGTTCAGAAGAGAATATCTTGGCAGAGGCAAAAGATTTCAATAAGTATAAAGACTACAAAGGGATTATCTCTGATGTGGGCGGTCCTACTGCAAATATGTATGGGTACGAGTGTAATAAAAAACTTAAACTCGGAACCTGTGATTACCAACGTTGTGTGGATGCCTCTCATCTTTGCCAGTCTATGAAACCTGACCATTCCCGTAACATAAACTTACTGCGTCAAGTACGACAGGTGGAAGGTGTGCGAAAAGCTTTTGTTGCCTCTGGTGTGCGGTATGACTTGATCACTGAAGATAAAAAACATGGTTATGAGTATTTAAAAGAGATGGTGAAGCATCATATATCCGGGCAAATGAAAGTGGCACCTGAACATACACAACAACATGTTCTTGAGTTGATGGGGAAACCTGGAAAACAAACACTTATTGACTTCAAAAAACTCTACGATAAGCTAAACCAAGAAGAGGGTAAGCAGCAGTTTTTAACCTACTATCTTATAGCAGCGCATCCTGGATGTGAAGATAAAGATATGCATGAGTTAAAGAGATTCACCACAGATGAGTTGCAAATGAATCCAGAACAAGCACAAGTTTTTACACCAACTCCAGGAACGTACTCTGCAGTTATGTACTATACAGAGATGGATCCTAAAACACGTAAAAAAATATTTGTAGAAAAAGACACCAAAAGAAAAGAGAGACAGAAACAGATAGTTGTTGCAAAAGACAAGTTCTCAAGTGGATTCGCATCATAATAAAATATTATCTTGTTAAGCCAGTTATATTTTTTATTTAGATACAATCATAGGAAATAGCAAGGAAATATAGATGAAACAAGAAAAAATAAAAATAATTATACTTAGCACAGCCTTTGTGTCAGGTACAATTTTAAGTGCAGGTATGATGCCCGGTATGGACATGATGGATGATATGCCAATCTTAGGCAAAGACAAAAAAGAAAAGTCTTCGGGCGGAATGAAAATGCCTGAAATGCCAGGCATGGGTGGAGGTTCTGATGGTATGAAGATGCCAGAGATGCCGGGTATGGGTTCTGGAACTGATGGAATGAAAATGCCGGAGATGCCAGGCATGGATGGAGGTTCTGATGGTATAAAAATGCCAGAGATGCCTGAAATGCCAAAGATGCCTGATATGCCCGAAATGCCAAATATGGATTCGATGAAGGACGGAAAAATGCCGGAGATGCCAAGTTTTGGAAAAGATGGCGGTTCTGAATTTGAAATGCCAGGTATGGGAAGCGGTTCTGATGGTATGAAAATGCCGAAAATGCCAAGTATGGATTCCATGAAAGATGGAAAAATGCCTGAAATGCCAAGTATGGACTCCATCAAAGATGGCAAAATGCCAGAGATGCCATCTACCAAAATCGGTAAGAAAGATACAGTTGAAGTGTCTGAAATGCCAAGCATGGACAATATGCCTTTCTTTGGTAAAGACACAAAAGACGGTAAAAAAATAGATATGCCAAACATGGACAATATGCCATTTTTTGGTAAAGACGATAAAAAAGAGGGCGGTATGAAAATGCCGTTTTTCAACTAACAGTATAAGAGGCTAAGTCTAGGAAGATTTAGTCTTTTCTTATGGAAGTTGCTGTTAAAAATATATAATCTTTCCCCGTTATTGTAACCCGAAACTTTTTTTGTTGAAGATATTTTTTACAAAATATTGCATCTTTATAAACAAGTGACATTTCTGAAAATGCGTAGTGCTTTGCCCGTGCGCCATAAATCATTTCACCATCGAGCCATCTGCAATTTGGAAAACCCAGTATGATTGCCCCATCTTTTTTTAGCTGCTTTTGCACTATGGACATAAAAAGAGGATTGAACTCTAAGTTGGAACTTTGAAGTGTTCCGATACTTATGATTAAATCAAACCGTCCTAAATTAAGTGCATCTAAATCGTTTATATCGTGCGTATAAAAGCTGATGTTTTTCGCATCAGAGAATTTTTCTTTTGCATTTTCAATCGCAGAAGAGCAGTAATCAACTCCTACAAGTTCTAAGTTCTTAAAGTTCGAAGCATACTCTTGAATGAACTCAAATTCATCTGCGCTATTCACCCCAAGATTTAAAATTCTCATCCTTTTGTTTATATGCACATTTGTAAGTGCTTGTTTATAGTAATGCAAAAAAGCGGGCTCCTCCATCTTATGTATTTGAGAAAAAATAGAATTTAAACCGTACTTTGATTCCACGTCTGCAGTGTTTGCATGAAAACTTGTGTCTGGACTCAGTTTTTGATATCGTATGAGCACCAGATGCTCTTCTTTGACTAAGGGTGTGAGCATTCTGCATTTTAATAGATGTGCCAAATCACTCCAAGCCTTATATCCATGATAGAGATATAATATATCATTGATTTGTAAGATATTTCCAGCGTAGGTGGAATCAACACAATCTGGATTTACAACTTCAAATTCAATAATATCTTTTGCTTTTAAAGTTTTTAGTTTTTCCTCTAAAAGATTCATTATATAAAGCATGGAATGGGTGGTGAATTTTAACATGAGTGTGTCTTTTTAAAATGTAATGCAAAAAATGTTCCAACTCTTACATTAATTTCAGTTCCAATATCTTACAATAAAGAAAAATTCATAGGAAGCATGTAATTAATCTCAAAAATCTCAAAAAATTATTTTTTTGTAGCTTTAGGGGGTTGTGTTATATTAACCTTTAAAAGTCAAAGAATGAGAATAGATAAATTTTTAAATTCAGTGAATATAACAAAAAGACGCTCAGTGGCACAAGATATGATAAGCAATAAAGTTGTGCTGATTAACGATGTAGCTGCAAAGGCAAGTAAAAATGTTGCAGTTGGTGATGTTATCACTATAAATTATTTGGAGAGTTCTAAAAAGTATGAAGTCTTACAAATCCCAACTACAAAATCAACACCTAAAAGTCTTCAAGATCAATATATTAAGGAGATATCATGAACTATGATGAAGCCAAAGCAGCCTTCACCTCACTTTTTAACAATGATATGAGTGAAAATGAGATGCGCGAGTTTCTCTTAAGCATGACACTTGATAAATACACTTCAGTGGAATCGATAGCCGCTGCTGCAGAAGTTATGCGAGATTTTGCCATTGCTTTACCAATTTCCAAAGAGCTTTCTCTTCGCGCTCTTGATGTTGTGGGAACAGGTGGCGATAAGATAGGAAGTTTCAATATATCTTCAACTGTGGCCTTACTTTGTGCAGCATGCGGGAGCACGGTTGCAAAACATGGCAGCCGTTCCATCACGTCAAAGTCAGGAAGCGCGGATATGTTTGAAGCGCTGGGAGTGAGACTTGATTTAAACATCAAAAACACAGCCAGACTCTTAGAAGAAACGGGATTCACCTTTATGTTTGCGCAAAATCATCATCCTGCTATGAAGTTTATTATGCCTGTGAGAAAAAGTATTCCGGATAAGACAATATTCAACATCTTAGGACCGCTTACAAACCCGGCAGGTGTGAAAAAATCTTTACTTGGTGTTTTTGATAAAGCTTTTGTTCCAAAAATGGCTGAAGCACTTAAAATAAACGGAGCCTCATCGGCGATTGTTGTGAGTTCAGCAGAAGGTATGGATGAGATCAGTATTTCTGATGTCAGCTATGCTTGCGAGCTTCGTAATGGGAAAATGCGTGAATTTGTCATTGACCCGGAGGAATACGGAATAAAGAAAGTTCCTCTCAAAGCCATAATAGGTGGTGATGCTAAAGAAAATGCCGCTATTTTATATAATATATTTGATTCAATTGCCACTGATGCACAAAGAGATATAGTGCTTATAAATACAGCGTGTGCCCTTATGGTTGATGGATGTGCGCGAGATATTCAAGATGGTTTGGAGATGGCAAGAGAAGCCTTGCGAAACCTTCGTGGAAAGAAAAAACTTAAACAAATCATAGAGGTGTCAAATAAATTATGCAGTCATACAAACTAGGGCTTGATAGTTTAGATATTTTAATAAAAGATGTTTTGAGTCATTTTTCATCCGGTGTGGTGATTCTAAGAGGTGATTTGGCAGCTGGGAAAACCACCTTTGTTAAAGAGATGGTGAAGACTCTTGGAGTTGAAGATGAAGTGACTTCACCGACATTTTCTCTGCAACAATGCTATGGCGGGAATATTTATCATTATGATATTTATAATCATGGACTTGAACATTTTATTTCACTTGGTATGTTAGAAGAGTTAGATAAAGAAGGTCTGCATTTTGTAGAGTGGGGTGATGATGCTTTGAAGAATATTTTAGATGAAGCGGACATAAAAAACATTACGATAGATATTGAAAAGATATCAAAAAATTTACGAGAATACAGGGTGGAGTATGCATAAGTTAGAAGCGATAGGTTTGAAAAAAAGAATTAAAGATTTACAGATTGTAAGAGGTATGAGTCTTGAAGTCAACAGCGGTGAAGTTGTCGGTTTATTGGGACCCAATGGAGCGGGAAAGACCACCACTTTTTATATGATATGCGGGCTTATAGAAGCAAGTGACGGTGAAGTGTTCTTTGATGGAGAAAATATTTCTAATATGCCGCTGCATGAACGTGCATTAAAGGGGATAGGATATCTTCCTCAAGAAGCTTCTATATTTAAAGATTTAAGTGTGGAAGACAACCTTATGGTTGCGGCACAAGTGAGTATAAAAGATCCAAAAGCACAAGAAGATAGAATTTTAGAACTTCTTGATATGTTTAACATTGAACCGATCCGTTACCGTAAGGGTATCAGTTTAAGCGGCGGCGAGCGACGTCGTGTGGAGATTGCCCGCGCACTTGTGAATGAACCTAAATTTTTACTCCTTGATGAACCTTTTGCAGGGGTGGATCCAATCGCTGTTTTAGATATTCAAAAGGTTATTCACCAACTTGTTTCGTACGATATAGGTGTGCTTATCACAGACCATAATGTTCGTGAGACTTTAGCTGTATGTGATAGAGCTTATGTTATTAAATCGGGTGCTTTGCTTGCAAGTGGAACAAGTAAGGAGATCGGTGAAAACACGGATGTCCGCACACACTATTTAGGCGAGGATTTCAAGCTTTAGGCTGATAGTGTATGGCAGGACTTAGACAAACCCAGAGTGTTGAGAGTAAGCATAAACTCTCAAACACACTTAGAAATTGGCTTCCGATATTACATTCAAGTTTATCTGAATTAGGCGAGGCCATGGCACCGTTTGTTGAGGCTAACCCTGTTGTGGAAGTGGAGTCCGGCTATGAAGAGAATTTTGAAAAGAAAATTCCAAAAAAGATAATCTCCGGCAGTGTCAGCAACTCTCGCACAGAACAGATAGAAGCTTTAACAATCCAGCAACGCACTTTACATGAAGTGATTGATGAACAACTTGAAGCTCCGCTTTTTCCAACTCCGATGTCTCAAGAGATTGCAATGTTTGTAGTCTCAAATCTTGATGAGGGTGGGTATTATGAAGGAGATTCTGAAGATTTTTGCATAAAACACAGTATAAGCTTAGATGATTTTGAAAAAATACGTTTGAGGTTTGCTCACATTGAACCTGTCGGGATAGGAGCTTGCAACTTAGCAGAGTCCTTTATATTTCAACTTGATTCGGCTGAGATTAGCGATAGCGGATACACCCTTGCTTGTGAAGTGATTAAAAATATGCAGGAGATTCATTCTTACTCCTCACAAAAGCATTTTCCTGAAGTGATGAAAGTGCTGGGCACATTTAAAAACCCGCCTGCAATAGAATATCAAGAAGATTCTGCACAGGTTGTGCCTGATTTGATGATATTTTTTAATGAAGACGATTCCATTGAGGTGAAGCTCAATGATGCCTATTACCCAACTATAAAAATAGATACGGATTACGCAGTGGAACACGAATTTATTTCGCAAAAAATCAAAGAAGCAAAGTCTCTTGTGGACGCACTTGATATGCGTAAAGCAACGCTCTATAAAGTCGGACTTATGATAGTTGAGTACCAGTATGAGTTCTTCACCGGCGGTGCCATTATGCCTCTCACCCTTAAAACTTTAGCAGATGAATTCGGGCATAATCCATCGACAATTTCACGTGCAATTGCAAATAAATATATTGCTTGTGACAGAGGTGTCTTCACTATGAAAGAGTTTTTCACCACTGCTATAGATGAAGATGTCTCCAATGCTGCGATTAAAGAGTTTTTAGTGGGTGTGGTGAAGGCTGAGAGTCGGGAGAAACCTTTGAGTGATATGAAACTTTTAGATTTGATTCAAGAGAATTTTAAAGTGAAAATGGTTCGCCGGACTATCACAAAATATAGAAAACAGCTCAATATTGCAGGTTCTAGTGAGAGAAAAAAACTTTATCAGTTAAGATAAAGCAACACTTATGGGTATACAAAAAAGACTTGATGCAGAAGTTAAAAAGAGAAATGTTGCAGGTGAAGTGTCTGAGCAAAGACTCGACCCGATTTTAGTGGCTAAAAGATACAATGATGCCAGTATCTCCCTGATTTGTGCATTATTTTCTTATGGAAACGTTGCGCAGATAGTGAAGTTTTTAGATTCTTTAGATTTTTCACTTTTACAAAAGAGTGATGAAGAGATACGTAAGTCTTTAAAAAATCATTACTACCGTTTTCAAAAATCAGAAGATATTGCGGCATTATTCATCGCTTTAAAACGACTTAACAAGTTCAGCACTTTAGAAAAAACATTTGATATAGGTCACCAAAAAAATGAAAATGTTGTTGATGGAATAAATGAAATGATTTTATCCTTGCAGCGAGGGTATGAGTATAAAAGCAAGGGATATACTTTTCTTATTTCACAAGTTACAACAAAAACAAAAGGTGTTGGCGCATTAAAACGCTGGATGATGTTTCTTCGTTGGATGATAAGAAAAGATAATATTGATATGGGCTTATGGAATCCTAAATATAAAAAAGACTTAATCCTTCCTCTGGACACACATACCTTTAATGTATCCAAAAAACTTGGACTTTTACATAGAAAAACCTATGACTTGCAAGCTGCGATAGAAATAACTGAAGTCTTAAAAAGTTTCGATGCCGGGGATCCTATGAAATATGACTTTGCCCTCTATAGACTTGGTCAGGAAAAACTGCTTTAAGTAAGACTTTAGAGACATTTAACTAGAATTGATATATGAAAATAATTATCCTCGATGACTCTTTCACTGTTCGCATGATTATAGAATCTTTTTTGGAAGACTTGGGTGTGAGCGATGAAGAAATAGTCTCTTTTGAAAATGGTTTTGATGCACTTGAGTATATACAAAACAACGGTGCTGATATAGTGTTTAGTGATATAAATATGCCGAAGATGGATGGTTATGAATTTGCTTTTTCCCTTTTTAAAGCCCGTCAAGATTTACAAAACTCATTTTTTGCGATAAGTGGAGATGAGACTCGTGAGAGTTATAGGAAATTGAAAAAAATCGGTGTTCACCGATTTTTAAAAAAGCCTATAGACAGTGAACGTTTTAATCACTTCTTGATTCCAGAGATCAATAAACGCAGGGCTCTTGAAGAATTGTTAAAATAGTTTCACTTTCGACATTCAGGCACCTCAAATAAATTTTATTCTTTTTTGATATAATCCTTTTAAATTAATAATCAAGGAATTGATATGGAATGCGAATTCGCCCGTGTAAACTCAAGCAATGAAGAGATTTTAGAGATTTTAGACAGTGTGAAAGTGATCGCAATGTTGGGTTTATCTCCTGATGAATCCAAAGCAAGTAATATGGTTGCAAAATTTATGCAGCAAAGAGGTTATAAAATAGTGCCTGTGTATCCAAAAGAAGATACGATTCTCGGTGAAAAAGTGTATCGTTCTTTAGCGGAGATACCCTTTGAAATTGATATGGTGGATATCTTTAGAAAACCTGCAGCATTCAATGCCATAGCTGACGCTGCAATAGCCCGCGGGGATGTTAAAGTTTTTTGGGGTCAGCTTGGACTTGTGAACAATGAAGCGGCACAAAAAGCAAAAGATGCCGGTATGAAGGTTGTTCAAAACCATTGTCCTAAAATTGAACTACAAAATAGATAGGAACTTTATTGCTAAACATAGAAAAAATATATAAGGCACAAGAACGCATTAAAGACGTTGTAGTGAACACTCCATTTTCATATGCACCGCATCTTAGTGAGATGGCTGAAGCTGATGTGTATCTAAAAAAAGAGAATCTTCAAGTCACAGGTGCTTTTAAAATCCGTGGTGCATATAATAAAATAGCAACACTCACTCAAGCTCAAAGAGAATGCGGTGTAGTCGCGGCGAGTGCGGGAAACCATGCTCAAGGTGTGGCTCTTTCTGCATCGAAATTTGGAATTAAAGCTGTGATTATTATGCCAGAATCCACACCGCTTACAAAAATAAACGGTGTGAAGAGTTACGGTGCAGAGGTGATACTTGCCGGTGTGAACTATGATGAAGCATATGCCTATGCAAAAGAGTACGGCCAAAAGAACTCCTTGACTTTTGTTCACCCTTTTGAAGATGAAGAAGTTATTGCAGGCCAGGGCACTGTGGCACTTGAGATATTAGAGAGTTGTAAAGAGCTTGATGCTGTGGTTATACCTGTTGGCGGCGGTGGACTTATCTCGGGGATGGCACTTGCTTTTAAAGCGATTAATCCTAAAATTAAAGTGATAGGGGTGGGTGCCAGCGGAGCTCCTGCTCTTAAAAACTCCTTTGAGAAAAAAGTTGCCATAGATTCTAAAAGCGTTAGGACTATCGCAGACGGTATCGCTGTAAGAGATGCTTCTAAAATCACACTGGCACATATGCTGGAGAATGTTGATGAATTTATCAGTGTGGACGATGAGGAGATAGCAAGTGCAATCTTATTTTTACTTGAACGTCAAAAGCTTGTGGTTGAGGGTGCGGGTGCTGTCGGTGTGGCTGCTCTTATGCATAAGAAGCTAGAATCATTAAAGGGCAAAAAAGTGGCAGTGGTTTTAAGTGGTGGGAACATGGATGTCACACTGCTTTCAGTCATCATCGAAAAAGGTCTTTTAAAGTCTGGCAGAAAAATGATGATAACGGTCACATTGGTGGATAAACCAGGTTCGCTTAAAAGGTTTACAGAAATTTTAGAAGAACTTAATGCAAATATAGTGCATATCGCATATGACAGAACCTCTGTTTCTTTAGAATATGGAGATGCAAATGTCACAGTTCATATGGAAACAAAAGGTGAAGAACACCAGAATAAGATTAGAAAAGTTTTAAAAGATGAAGGTTATCTAAGAGGTTAGAAATATGGAAGTTCTAAGAAGTAAAAACTTTAAAGATGCTATTGTTCACACTCAAATTCTTGATGATGGACGTCTTTTAATAGTTGATGCTAAAAGCACTGTTCGATACTTAGACCTTCAAACATTAGAACTTCTTGATGGATTTAAAGCAAATATTCATCATTTACGATATAAAAATAAAGTTATAGAATTTTCTAGTGATGGAAAATATTTTGCTATTTTGAAAACTGATTCTAAAGAATCAAGGCTTTACAACACCAAAACGAAAAAAGTGATTGTTAAAGTGGACAGGCATCACGGTGAAGCATCATGTGTAGGTATAGATCCGCACAGTAAGTATATGTTTTCTTGCGGTGATGATGGAAAAACTTTTGTAATGGATATACAAAGCGGTAAGTTGGTCTTCACCCTTCCTATGCATATTGACGCTGTCAATGACATTGTCTTCAGTTGCGATGGAAACTTAGTCGCAACCTGCTCATACGATAAAAAAATCTCTCTTTTTAATCTTACTATGATGACACAAAAGTATAAATTAAAGGCACATTCAGACCCTGTTATGAAGATGACATTTATAGGTCACAACAGATTTTTCAGTGTAGATAAAAATAATCAAGGGATTATTTGGAATCTTCGTAATGCAAAGGTGATAACCAGGCTTGACGGAATTCACGATGATGTCACTCAGGTTATTACTGCCGAGGAAAATCAATTTCTTTTTTTAGCAACGGCATTGGGCTATGTTTTAGTATATGATTTAAAAACATATGAACAGTTATCTAAAAAGTATATAAAAGTGGGTTCTTCCATCACTTCCCTGGTCTTTGATGAGAAAAGTAAAGAACTTATTCTCTCGTGTAATGATGGAAACGTATCGGTTTACAATATTTACGAAGGTGAAGAACATATAAATACACTTTTAAGAGAACAAAGATATGAAGATATTCAAGCTTACGTGGATGTAAATCCTTTGCTTGAATATACAGAGATTCACTCTCGTGTTGCAAATCTTTGGCAAAACACATTGGCAAAAGCAAAACTGCACTTACAAAAGGGCGATAAAAAAACTGCCATAGCCTTACTGGGTCATTTTAAAAATGTACCGGCTAAAAATAAAATTATGCAAGAGATTATTCTTGAATATGCTGATTATGATAAATTTGTGGATGTCGCAAAAGGAGGTAAATTGCTATTGGCATACGGGCTTGCAAATCAGCATCCGATGTACAAAGAAACCCCGATTTATAAATCATTAGAGCAGAGATGGAAAAAAGCATTTGCATTGGCACAAAAACATGCACTTGATCCAAAAGGGATGGATACGGCACGTGAAATTTTAGCACCATACCGGGGTATAAGTGATAAAACAAAACTTATACAAGACCTTTTTGCGCAAGCTGAAGTGTACAAGAGGTTTAAAATTGCACTTGGTCAAAAGGATTTTAAAATCACTTTTGAGCTTATTAAATTGCATCCGTTTTTAATGGAGTTTCCAGAATACACCACAATCATGAATTATGGAGACACTCTTTATATCAAATCACAAGAGTTCCTCAATGTGGGGGACACCCATTCTGCGATTAAAATGATTAGAATTCTTGTAGATTTTCCTGACTTTGCAGCAGAGGTGAAAGAGATGATGCTAGATATAGAATCCAAGCAGAAATTTTTTAAAGCTGTCAAAGATGAAGATATTGTCACAGCCTATAATATGCTTGATATATCAGCAGATTTACAAGACACTGAAGATGGAAAACGATTACAAGAGGAATGGAATAAAGATTTAGCAGTGGCAAGTGCTCATGCAGTTGAAGGTGATGCTGCAGGGATTGAAAGAGCTTTATCCTCTTATATGATGATTCGTTCAAAATACAGGGCATTGGCCACAGTTTTTGGATGGTGCTATATGGTTCAATTAGAACAAGCCGTAGCTGTTAAAAAAGATAAGTTTTTAATCGAAGAAGGGATTAAAAATTATATATTGAACTTTGGATTGGAAGACCAGATATTAAGTTTATATGAAATTTTTATTAAAAAATTTCCAAGTTCAAAATTGAATTTAGAATTATTAACGAAAGGATCTTTAAGTATGTGGAGACCTTCTATGATTGTTGAGTCCATATTAGATTAAGATTTTAGCTTTTAACTACACTCTTTTTTAACCTAAAATATAGGTTATTTCAGTATAATCAACAAATTTTTAAATAATAATTTTAATAGGAGACTTTTCATGCAAATAAGTGGCGCGCAAATGGTCATTGAAGCTTTGATCGCAGAAGGGGTGAACACAGTGTTTGGTTACCCTGGTGGAGCGATTATGAATGTCTATGATGAAATATACAAGCAAAATGGATTTCAACATATTTTAAATCGTCACGAACAAGCTTCAGTGCATGCAGCTGAAGGTTATGCAAAAGCGAGCGGTAAGGTTGGTGTGGCTTTGATTACATCCGGTCCCGGTTTTACAAATGCAGTGACTGGTTTAGCGGATGCATATATGGACTCTGTTCCTATGGTTGTTATCTCTGGTCAAGTTCCAATGAGTTTAATCGGTACAGATGGTTTTCAAGAAATTGATGCTATCGGTATCTCCCGTCCTTGTACAAAACACAATTATCTTGTAACAGATGCAAAAGATCTGCCCCGTGTTTTAAAAGAAGCATTTTATATAGCGCGTTCGGGTCGTCCCGGACCTGTTCATGTGGATATTCCAAAAGATGTCACAGCACAGATTGAAGAATTCAACTATGATATTGAACTTGAATTAGAAACATACAAGCCGAATGTTAAAGGAAATCCTCGTCAAATCAAAAAAGCAATGGATGCAATAGCAAAAGCAAAGCGTCCTCTTTTTTATCTTGGTGGCGGTATTATCAATGCAAATGCAGGATATGAAGTAAGGGACTTAGTTCAAAAAACCGGTATTCCAGCCGTTGAGACATTGATGGCCCGCGGTGTTTTATCGTACGATGATCCTTTACTTGTCGGTATGCTTGGTATGCATGGTTCCTATTCATCAAACATGGCGATGAGTGAAACAGATTTAGTTATAGGTCTTGGTGTAAGATTTGATGACCGTGTGACAGGTAAACTCTCTGAGTTTGCTAAAAATGCTGATGTGATTCATGTGGACATTGATCCAGCTTCTATTTCAAAGCTTGTAAGTGTGGATTATCCTATAGTCGGTGATGTTAAAAATGTTGTAAAAGATATGTTAGAACAGGTGTCTAAGGTCAAAAGTGAAAAGTATGAATCTTGGAGAGAAACTATCAATGAGTTTGCCCAGCTTCACCCTTTAACGTTCCATGAAGATTCCCAGAGAATTAAACCTCAGTGGGTTGTTCAAAGAGTTGGCGAATTATTAGGAGATAGTGCAAACATCTCTACAGATGTTGGACAGCACCAGATGTGGGCGGCGCAATTTTATCCATTTTCTCGTCCAAATCAATGGATAACCTCCGGTGGTCTTGGAACTATGGGCTTTGGTTTTCCGGCAGCTATCGGTGTTAAAGCAGCTTCTCCGGAAAAGACAAGCATCAACTTCACAGGAGATGGTTCTATTTTGATGAACTGTCAAGAATTAATGACAGCAGTTGAGAAAAAAATACCGGTTATAAATATTATTTTAAATAATAACTTTCTTGGTATGGTCCGTCAGTGGCAAACTCTTTTTTATGACAAACGTCACAGTGAGACAGACTTGTCAGTGCAGCCGGACTTTGTAAAACTATCAGAAGCTTTTGGCGGGATAGGGTATAGAGTTACTACAAAAGAAGAATTTGACGCAGCACTTAAAGATGCAGTTGCAAAAAATGTTGTTGCTTTTATAGAAGTAATCGTTGAGCGATTTGAAAATGTTATGCCGATGGTGCCATCAGGCGGAAGTCTGTTTAACATGATGTTATTAGAGAAAAAGGAGACAAAATAATGACTGAAAATAGTGAAAGAAGAGTAATTTCAGTTATCGTGGTGAATGAAGCAAGTGTTTTGTCCCGTATCACAAATCTTTTCTCCGGCCGTGGATATAACATCACATCTTTAACTGTTGCTCCTATCCCGGATTCTAAGTATTCAAGACTCACGATAGTCACATCCGGTTCGGTTCGTGTGATTGAGCAGATCACCAAACAGCTGCATAAGCTTATCCCGGTGCTTAGAGTGTACGAACACGCTGACTTAGTGGAAAAAGAGATGGCGATGGTGAAGTTTCCAATCACTGAAAACTTAAGTGATATCAACACTTTATGTGAAGCTTACAACGGAAAAATAGTGAATGTCGGTGAAAACGTGGTTATAGCTATGGTCACAGATGAACCAAGAAGAGTGGATCACTTTTTAGGCGCAATCAAAAGATACAACCCTAAAGAGATTGTAAGAAGCGGTGCAGTGGCCCTGGAAAGATAAAGGGAGGGGTATGAAACTCTCAGAAATAGCAAATATAATCGGTGCAAAATTTGATGGTGTTGATATAGAGATAGAATCTATGAACACTTTAAAGGATGCGGGAGCTTCTGAACTTTCCTTTGTCGCAAACTCCAAGTATGTAAAAGATGTGTCTCTCTCAAATGCTGGCGCTATTATCGTTGATGCTAAGACAATGGAGTTTGTTCCGGAGGCTTGCGTGGCTTTAGTGGTGGAAAACCCTTATTGGGAGATGGCTGAAGTCTCAAAATATTTTGCCCCTCCAATAGAAGACAAGACCCTTCCTTCATCAAAAATAGGTGCTAACACCACTGTTTCACCAAAAGCAGAGATTGCAAACGGTGCCATTGTTGGTGAAAATTGTATGATTATGGCCCATGTTTATATTGGTGCGAACTCTGTTATAGGCGACAATACAATAATTTATCCCAATGTGACGGTCTATAGAGACTGTATTGTTGGAAATAACTGTGTGCTTCATGCCGGTGCAGTTGTTGGAAGTGACGGTTTTGGTTTTGCTACAAATAAACTAGGCGAACATAAAAAGATTTATCAAAATGGAAATGTTGTTCTTGAAGATGATGTGGATGTCGGAGCAAATACAACCTTAGATAGAGCAGTTTTTGGAAGCACACTTATCAAAAAAGGTGTGCGTATAGACAACCTTGTGCAAGTGGGGCATAACTGTGAAATTGGTGAATACTCTGTATTGGTGTCTCAAAGTGGTTTTGCAGGTTCCACTAAAATGGGAAGAAACACTGTTTTCGGTGCACAATCAGGTGCATCCGGACATATAGAAATAGCTCCATTCAACACTTTTGCTGCAAGAACGGGTGTGACAAAATCAGTCAAAGAAACAGGCTTAACTTTTGCTGGATTTCCATTTATGGATCACAAATCATGGTTAAAGCTTCAGGGTAGATTAGCTAGACTACTTAAATAATTTTATATAATAAAAAGGAATTTACATGAGTGCAGTAATCCCATTAAGCGGAACAAAAAAAGGTGTTATATCAGTGACTAAAGTAGAAGAGCCGTATGGAAAAGGCAGTGCCACGGTTGCAAGTGTAGGAATTTCATTGGTGGGAAATGCAGAAGAGCCTGAGTGGAAAGTGCATCTTCCGATGGACAACCTTGATGCAGTTATTGAAGCATTACAAGCTTTAAAGTAGGTTTTTAAAACCTACTTTATCTCTTTAACAAACTCTGCAATCCTAGCTATACCCTCACGGATAGTGTTTATATCAGTCGCAAAACTTAATCTGAAGTAACCCTCACTTCCAAAAGCAACACCTGGAACAACAGCTACAAGTTTTTTATCTAATAAATCTTTAGCAAATGTAAGAGAGTCTTTTGAAACCTCTTTTATATTTACAAATAAGTAAAATGCACCATCTGGTTTTAAAACACTGAGTCCATCTATATCGTTGATAAGTTTCACAGCTTCATCGCGACGCTCAATAAAGGCTTTTCTCATCATCTCTATATCTGCATCAGCACTGCCATCAAGACCGGCAATAGCAGCCATCTGAGTGATAGAGTTGATGTTTGACGTGCTTTGAGATTGAAGCTTTTTCGTAGCTTTAATAAGCTCAGTGTCTGCTGCAGCCATATAACCGAATCTCCAACCAGTCATCGCAACTGATTTACTAAGCCCGTTAATAGTCACAGTGCGTTTGTACATATCTTCACTCACTGCTGCGCATGAAGTGAAAGTGCCATCATACGTCAGTTTCTCATACATCTCATCACTGGCAACGATGATATCTGTACCTTCTAGCACTTCACCGATAGCTATAAGTTCTTCTTTTGTATATATTGAACCGGTCGGGTTTGATGGAGATGTTAAAACCAACATTCTTGTTTTATCTGTGATAGCATTTTTTAATTGCTCAGGAGTGATTTTAAAACCATCAGTGTCATGCGTTTCAATCTCTACAACTTTACCGCCACAGTATTGAACCAGTTCAGGGTAGGTGACCCAATACGGTGAAGGAATGATCACTTCAGCACCATTTTCTATAGTTGCAGCAAAAAGATTAAATAGGGAGTGTTTTGCTCCATTATTTGCGATGATTTGATTAGGAGCGTAGGTTAATCCATTATCTCTCTTAAGTTTATTGGCTATAGCTTCTCTAAGAGGTAAAACTCCATCAACAGCAGTGTATTTTGTGCATTCATCATTGATAGCTTTAATCGCTGCATCTTTGATAACTTGAGGTGTTCCGAAGTCTGGTTCACCAGCTGAAAAACTAAGAATATCTTTACCTTGAGCTTTTAACTCTTGAGCAAGTGTTGTGATAGCAATCGTGATTGATTCCGAAAGTGTATTGACGCGTTTAGTTAACATTAAACCTTCTCCTAAAAAATATATGAAATTATACTAAAAAAATAGTATATACAAGTTTAGAAGTTTAATTTTTTTAAATTTAAATTTTTTCTAAATCAACATCACCCGCAGTTTCCTGAACCAGTTGATTCATAAGTGCAAAAAGTTCTTGGCTCGTTTTTTCTGATACAGCAAAATTTTTAATGATGGTGTCTTTATTTTTTTGTAAAGAATCACTTCCTTCGAGCACAAAGGATATATTTTGAGAAATTGCTTTATGAAATGCTTCATGTGATTGAGACATCTTGGCAAATGTTTTGTTATCGCCAAAAAGTTCAGGAGCAATGTTGTCATACCAATGACCAAATTTACAGTTATGATGGTTTATAGAGGCCATATCTTCTTTTAAGTTCCCATTTGTCACAGATGAGTAAGCTTCAGACTTAAAGATAATATGTTGAATCTTGTATATAGTCATCATAAGGTCAATGGAGTTCTTGTTTGCACTGATTGCGTTTGTTTCGAGTTGTTGATTGAATTCATTGATAGTGTTTAAAAAATCATCCATTGTCTTATTTGAAGCGATGGCAATATGGTTCATTTGATCAGAGTTTTCAGCAATGCTGGTTGATTCTTGTTGGAGTGTTTGGATAGTTATAGATATTTCTGAAGTCGCTTTTTGAGTTCTCTCAGCAAGCTTTCTCACTTCATCCGCGACAACTGCAAATCCACGGCCATGTTCACCTGCACGCGCAGCTTCTATGGCAGCATTCAGAGCAAGAAGGTTTGTTTGATCTGCAATATCTTTAATAAGTTCAACAACAGAACTGATATCATTCACATTAGAATTAAGTGATGTGACGGCATCTGAGGTGTTGGTTATGAGTTGATACAGCTGACTAAGCTCTTGGCTTGTTTCACCGACGGATACATTCGTTTGTGCGGAAAGGTTTGCTGTATGTTTTGTAGAAATAGATACATTTTTAATATCATGGCCAATATTAATTATAGTGTTCATAATGAGATCCAAGTTACCTTTGACTCCGCCATTACTCATAGAGAGTTCTTTTGCAAATATACCTGAGAGTTGAAATTTAGCATTCTCTTTCATCGCTTCAATAGTTTTTGCCACAGCATCTGCTGTTAGTTTAAACTCTCCATGAAGCCCTGAAGAAAACATGGTTCTTGTCATATCTCCATGAGTGACTGCTTCTATACTGTTTCTAGATTCTCTAAGAATGACTTCCACTTGATCAAGCATGTCGTTGATAGATTCTGCTAAAACTCCAGCCTGCGAGGAAGTGTCATCATAATGGATACGATTTGTTAATTGTCCACGTGAGACTTCATGTGTAAGATCTAAAATATTTTGAAATACCTTAGTGTCATGAGAGTTGCTGTTTAAATCATCAGAAGGGATGAAAACAAATAAAAAACTCATAATTATGAAGATAAGTGAAAGAATAGTTTCATTATGCTCCAAAAATAAAAAAAGAGCGAGAATTATATTAAGTGTTAAAAAAGCCAGTGTTTTATAGTTTTTAAACTTATTCATTTATTTTTCCTTTAGCTTTTTTGTAAATTAATAACAAGGTTATTGTATGAAGTTTTGTTTTCTGCTAGAAAATTTTCGAGTAATTCACCTGAAGCTTCCATCCCGCCTTTTTTTTCAGCATCTAATAAAAGTTTATAAACTGGAGCGATAGTCTCCACTGCAACACGTGAAGGTTTACGTCTAAAAGATGAATAGCCAATGACAGTGCCTTTTGAATCATAATCAGCAGTTATATAGGCAAAGACCCAGTAATATCCACCGTCTTTTTTAAGGTTTTTTACAAATCCAAAAAACTCTTGCCCTTTTTTAATCAAATCCCATGCTAAGTTAAAAGCAACTGCCGGCATATCCGGATGTCTTATGAGGTTGTGATTCGCACCGATGAGTTCTTCTTTTGTATAGCCTGACATATCTATGAAAATTTGATTGCAGTATGTTATATAACCTTTTGTATCAGTCTTAGATACAATAAAGTCATTCTCACTCATAAATTTTTCAGTTTGTGTAATATTTACAGGGGCATCTTTTTTATCAAGTCGCTTCATTCATCATTCCTATAATAGTTTATTTATTATATCCGAAGAATGAGAAAGACAAAAGAGGAAGACTTAGTTTTTCATCGCTTTAATGAAAGATTCGTAGATGTTTTCAAGTTCTAAGTCTTCTTCAAGAACAGACTTGTTATCTTCTACTAAAACATGTTCTAAAATGGCAACACGTTTAAGTAAATACTCAAACATCTCTTTGTTGATATCCGGAAGCATATTGTGCATAAACGGATCTGTACATCTTCCTTTTTCTATAACATGTGCAGGAATTCCAATCGCAGTGGAACAATCCGGAACCTCTTTGACAACAACAGAGTTTGCACCGATTTTTGCATATTCACCGATAACTATATTTCCAAGAATTTTGGCACCGGCACCAAGTACGGCACCTTTTCTGATAGTGGGGTGACGTTTTCCATGTTCTAGTGAAACACCGCCAAGTGTCACACCCTGATAAATCACAACATCTTCTTCGATAATAGCTGTCTCGCCGATAACCACACCGGTGCCATGATCTATAAAAACTCTTTGACCGATTCTTGCTGCTGGATGAATATCTATGTTTGTGAAAATTTGGGTGAGTCCCATAATCATACGTGCAAAACGTTTAAACCCAGAATTATGTAGCCGGCTGGCTACACGGTACCATGCAATAGCCCAAACACCTGGGTAGTTGAATAAGAAATCTACTTTTGAATTAAGGGCAGGGTCATTCCTATACGCATTTGCGAAGTCTTCTCTGATGTCACTGTAAATTCCCACTTTGTGCCTTTAGTTTGTAGTTCTTAAGTAACCATTTTGTTCTAAAAATGATTTTAATTTCGTAAGTGTATCTGTTTTTTCTTTTTCTGTAATAAAGTCACTTTTTAACAAATCTCTTTCAAGCTTATTTAAAACTTCATCTTTAGAATAACCGATAGAGTTTAATATGTCTAAAATAGACATTGATTCGCTGTTGTTTGAGATTTTATAGCTTTCATTATTTATATGAATTGTATACTCACTGGGCTTGGTGAATAAATTGTGATTCATTCCCAATGTTTCTTGATACGCTCCAACATTGAAAAAACCAAGATAGTAATCTTCATTGTCTAAGTCTATATCGTGCAGGTAAAGCGGTTTATGCGGATCAAAACCGATTTCACCGTCGCTGTCACAAGTGATATCCCATAGTGCAGCTGCACGATGCGGAGGAGTGTCTAAATGGTGAAGCGGCATCACCGGAAAGTGTTGATTTAAACCCCAGTAATCAGGAAGACTTTGAAAAATAGAAGCATTGATAAGGTAACGTTCTTGAATTTTAATTTGGAGTTGATCAAGTTCATCAGTCGGGGTGGAAATCTTTAAAGCTAAAGCTTTTTTTATAATGTTGTGTACGAGTATTTCACCGTTGGATCTATCTTGCAAATCAATATATCCTAAGTCAAAAAGAGTGAAAATTGATTCAATATGATCAAGTGCATCGTGAAGGTACTCTGTGGCATTTGAAAGGTTTAGTCTTTTATTTAGATAGGACAGCTCATTTATAAGCGGTGGGTTTGTTTCTTTTAAGCCTAATAAGTTTTCTTTGTAGTCTTGTGAAAACAGTTCTAAAACAGGTGTGATCAGCACTGCATGAGACGCAACAACATATCTTCCTGATTCAGTGAAAATATTCGGGTGTTTTACATTTTTCGCATCCATGATTTCACTGATGGCAAACACTACGGAGTTTGAAAACTCGGCTATAGAATAATTTCTTATTTTAGAACTTGAATGCTGGTCATACTCAACTGCCAAACCACCGCCGATATTTATATTATCTAAATCTTTAGCACCCATACGCCGTAGTTCTGCATAAATATTTCCAGCTTCACGAAGTGCTTTTTTAATTGGAGCGATATCCTCCATTTGGGAGCCTATATGAAAATGAATCATACTGAGTTTGTCAAGAAGCTGCGCATCTTTTAAAAGTTGCACAGCTTCAATGATTTCTGTAGAAGTGAGACCGAATTTTGCGTCCATGCCAGCACTTTTAGCCCAGGTGCCACTACCAGCATTATGAAGCCGAACTCTAATACCGATATTTGGAGTTTTTAAAGAGGATTCTTGTGCGACTTCTATAATTGTCTCAAGCTCGTTTAAACCTTCAATGGTCAGAGTGATGTTATGTCCGCTTTGTGCGGCAATAAAACCTAAAGTTATCATCTCTTTATCTTTAAAACCATTGACGGTTATATGAGCATTGCTTGGTGTTTTTGCCATTGCCAGAATAAGTTCAGCTTTACTCCCCGCTTCAAGGCCATAACCATGAACCCCGCCTTCTTTTGTGATAGCGTCGACAGCATTGGGAAATTGATTGACCTTGAGTGGAAAAACTGCATGAAATTCACCCTGGTATTTATTTTCTCTAATGGCATTGCTGAAATTAGCATATAAACTTTGAATCTGTTGCTGAATAAGATGTGGAAATCTAAGTAAAATAGGTCCACGCACTCCGCTAGAACGAATGTCCTCCACGATATCAAGCAGTGCAGGCTCACTTTTATGATTCACAACAAGTTTAGCATTCTTGACGGCAAAGTTATTGTTTGCCCATATATTTAGACCGAATTCTTTCATTATGTATCCTAAAGGTGTAGTTTTTGACGAAAGTGTTGATCTACATCAAAGTATATTTCGCCATTATTATTTCTAAATGTAAGTAAACTTTTGTTTAAATTTTTAATATTTTTGATACCCATAACACATAAAACCACTTTCATGCTTTTAATGAGGTTCTTATGGTAATTTCCTATCTCTATCCCTTCTTTAACAACAAGGTATGAAGCTCTTTTTTTCTTATCTTGTGTAGCCATTCCAACAGGACAAACATGTGATCCGAACCCTGAACACATTTTAGCACGTATGCAGCCGCCACTCATCATAAATCCACGAGCTATACCAATAGCATCTGCACCCATGCACATAGTGATAATGGCATCATCGGGAGTTAAGATTTTACCGCTTGCTATAATTTTTATATCATCACGTATTTTATAAGTTTTTAAGATCGTGTCTAAAACATACAGTGCATTGTTTGTAGTCAGACCAACTGATTCCATAAGTTCAAGAGGAGCTGTGGCACTTCCACCTTCACCGCTATCCACAGTTATAAAGTCAGGTAAACTTCGACCTTGCTCTTTTCTTTTTTGCATCACTTGAACCATCTCATCTATTGCATCTGCATCAGAGATTACAATTTTGAATCCAACCGGTTTTTTAGATAATTTTTGAAGTCTTTGCACAAAATCAAGAAGATGTTCTGTGGAATCAGCAAAGGGGAATCTATTTGGTGAAAATACATTTTCACCTTCTGTCACACCACGGTAATATGCTATATCCGCTGTCACTTTGCTTCCTGCAAGTTTTCCACCGGTTTGTTTTGCACCCTGAGCAATCTTAATCTCTGTCATACGGCAAAATTTCATAACTTTTTGATATTTCACTTCATCGAATTCACCATTTTCATCACGAACACCATAAAGACCGGAACTCATCTGAAATATCATATTTGGGATACTCGAAGGCACTTCATTTGGAAAATCTTCAAGTGCCGCTTGCCAATTAACACGAAAAAGCACATGAGAATCTGAGTCATAGATATATGTGTTTTGTGTGCTTTTATGAAGTAAAATAGTTCTGTACCATTTTAAAGCTATTTTTCGGTTAAACACTTTGTCGCCGAGTTTAAATGCAAATTCTGCAAATGGAGTGCTTTTGATGATTTCGAGGTATTTTGCATTTTTTAAATCAGGTTTGAGTGTAAAAAGATGATTTGATGTCAGTGAACCTTCGCCCGTGTTTATAGTTAAATTTGAATTTTTTCCAGCAAGTGAAAATGCGCGCACTGCTTCAGGACTTAGGGCTCCATCACTCATCGCAGAACGGATTATCGGTGAAAATGAGGTGAATGGCATATCTCTGTCTTTACCAAAAACAACTGAAACATCCTCATCCACTTCATCTTCATTTAAAACATTTGTAGCATGTTTGATAATAAATCTAGAACCTTCAAAAGGTTGTGTCACCGAGAATGATTGATAGTTCTGCACATCTTTTGCAGCCTTATAAACCCAGTCCACCTTGTCTTTGGATTCGTAAAAAGACTCTTCTGCAAAGTATTGGCGCATAGGTTCGCGAAGCGCTTCAAGAAGATATCTGCCACGTCCTATAATAGGGTAGTTTATGAGTAGGGCATGTTTACGTTGCACATATTTATCATGAATAAAGAGGAGCACTAAGCCAAATATGGCTGCAATTATAAAAAATTCAAAAAAATCTAAAAACAGACTCCAAAGTTGGTGAAGCATTTCCATACTAAAATTCCTCTATAGGGATATTGTCTTCAGTTTTATCTTCTAAATTTTTTATAACTATAGCACCGCTTTGTATTTCATTGGAACCAATAAGCACAAAATATTTTGCATTTACTTTATCTGCACCTTTGATATGGTTTTTGAAATTCTTAGCTTTATAGTCAATTGTAACCTTATCAGTGCGTCTTTTTTTATGTGCAAGCTGCACCACTAAATCAACAGCATTCTCATCAAGTGCTCCGATATAATAACCTTCTTTTGTTTGCTCCGGCATTTTAATGAGTTCCATGAGTCTTTCTATCCCCATAGCAAAACCGACAGCAGGGGTGGGCTTCCCATCTAAAAACTCTACAAGTCTGTCATAACGTCCACCACCGGCTATCGCACTTTGGCTTCCAATGTCATCACTCACAAACTCAAAAGCGGTTTTTGAGTAGTAGTCAAGTCCGCGGACTAAATTAGTGTCTATCTCATATTTGATTTCATTTGTATCTAAAATCTTTTTAAGCACTGTAAAATCAGTGTCGCAAGATTCACAAAGGTTGTCTATAAGTTTTGGAGCATTCACATATATCTCCTGGCATTTTCCATTTTTACAATCAAGCACCCGGATAGGATTTGTGTCGAGTCTTCTCACACAATCTTCACAAACATCATCTTTGCGTCTCTCTACAAACTTCACCAGATTGTCTCTGTATGTCGGCATACACATAGAATCGCCAAGGGAGTTGAGTTGGAGTCTGTAACCGATGCCGCACGCATCAAGAATGTCAGCCACCATCATAATCATGTTGGCATCTTCATAGACACTCTCAGAACCGAAACTCTCCACACCAAACTGATGGAATTGTCTTAGTCTCCCTTTTTGCGGTCTCTCATAACGAAACATGGAACCATGGTAAAAATAACGGTGAAGTCCGCCAGCTTTATCAAGCTTTTTTTGTATAAAAGCACGAACAACACCGGCAGTTCCCTCAGGGCGAAGACAAACATCATTTTCACCCTTGTCAATAAACTGATACATTTCTTTTCCAACAATGTCACTGCTTTCGCCAACAGAGCGTTTAAAAAGTGCTGTTTCTTCTAAAAGGGGAGTCTCAATAAAATGAAAACCATACTTTTGTGCAACATCTGTCGCTGTGTTTATAAAGTACGTGAATCTTTCATAATCCTCACTTAAAATATCGTTCATTCCTCTGAGTGACTTAATCATTACTATCCTTGATATTGTTTAATATGTTTTTTGTTATTTCATTTCTGCTTTGTGTAGCATCTATCTCTACAAGTTCTAATCCTAGGAGCTTAGTTGCTTCGATAATCGCATCTTGAATATTTAAAAGATAGTCACTTCCACGAAGTTCAATTCCATCTAAATCTTTTTGAGAAAGTCTGAAGTTAAGTTCTTTTTTTGTAAGACGTAGTAGAAAAACTTTTCGAGGGTAAGTATTATCTGTTGCAAAGTTATTTAATGACACTAAGTCCTCTTTACTCACTTCACCTTGGATAAGTGCATAAGCAACACCACTTACAGCACTTCTATCTGATATAATCATCTTGTCTAAATTAGGTTGAATTACTTCTTGCATATGTTCAGCGCGATCGGCTAAAAAAAGTAAGAACTCAGCTTTCTTACTTTTAGTGCGAGCAGATAAAACAATATCTCTAATCTCTTTTCCAATTTCAGTAGCCCCAGGCTCTTTTGTTATGATAGCATCAGGAAAGTGCTTTGCCAGTTTTGCAATTTGCGTGCTTTTTCCAGCTGTATCAATCCCCTCTATCGCAATGTACATGAAGTCATACCCTCTATGGTTTCTTGTACTGCTTTTGGGAGGATATGAGATGTTTTACCATTGAATTTTAAAAGGTTTCTTACAATCGATGAGCTAACAAAAGCATGATTGAGTTTAGGCATTAGATACACAGTTTCCATGGTGTCATCAAGAGAGTTGTTTAAATAACCCAGTTGTAATTCATATTCAAAGTCACTTACTGCGCGTAGACCACGGATTAAAATTCTAGCATTGTTCTCGCGTGCAAACTCAACTGTAAGGTTGTCAAAACCAACAACACGTACATTTTTTAAGTGTGCTACCGCTTTGTTTGTCATCTCTATTCTCTGCTCAAGTGTAAACATCGGTTTTTTATCTTCTGACATCGCCACCGCTACGATTACTTCGTCAAAAAGGCTTAATGATCGTTCGATAATGTCAAAATGTCCATTTGTGATAGGATCAAATGTTCCAGGGTAGAGTGCTATTTTTTTATTCAAATTTTATTCCCATCTTTTATATAAAGTATTTTCAATGCCAAGTAAATCAAACCATTTTCCAATGATGAAGTTTTCCATCTCATCAAGTGTTTGTTGCTCAGAATAATAGGCCATAACCGGTGGAGCTATAATGATTCCTAAACTGGCTAATTTATGCATGTTCTCCAGCGCTATGGCTGAAAAAGGCATCTCTCTTGGAGCTAATATAAGTTTTTTTTGTTCTTTGATGATCACTGCAGCGCATCGCGTAACAAGATTGTCACTTATTCCGCAGGCGATTTTAGCAAGCGTATTCATACTACAAGGTGCAATTATCATGGCATCAACACCAAATGAACCCGAAGCAATACTCGCAGATATGTCTTTATCCTTATGTGTAACTACACCCATCTCTTTAGCTAGAACAATATTAGAATTTTTAGACATAATAAAATGTTTTTCTATCGTATCTGGAAGTAGTTCTAAAGTTTTTAAACCAAGGTTTACTCCACTAGCACCACTCGTTGCAACAACAATTTTTTTAAGCACTATTGAATCTCCACTTTATTTTTAGCAACGACTTTTACGCTTAGTCTTTTTTTATTGCTTTTTTGTACTGTTATTATATCGTTAAGTTTTCCATTTTGTAAGGCTTTTGCTGAAAAAGATATATTGATGTTTTTATCATTAAAGCTAACGTTTACATTTGAACCTCTTTTGACTAAATTGAGAGTTTGAATATCTCTTATCGTGACAACAGTGTCAGTTTTAAACTTTCTTTTGCTTTGACTTGTGTTTAGGTGGGTGTCGTTAATGGGCATCGCTTTGAACCTATCAAGCCGGACACTTTTCTTACTCATGTTTATGAGAGAAAGCCTTGTCCCTTTTTGTATTTTTTTCTTTGCAGTGTAGATATATAACTGTGCATCCAGCACGTAATCAAAAAAAAGTTTTTTCTTATCAATGGTTTTTATGCTCAGGGTGCCGTCATTCTTAAGATAGGCTTTTTTTTGCAGGTGCACTTCAAATTCTTGGGGAAGCTCTTTGATATAGCCTCTGGGAGTGAGAATGATAGATTTAATCTCAATACCGGGATACTTGCTTTTATAAAACCTGATAATCTCTGTTTTTATTTTTGATGTGTCGATAGGGCTTTTTTGGGTGAAGTGAACATACCTGCTGGAAGCGGTGATATCTTTAAAACCATGTTCTTTTAAAAGTTCTATAAGTTCACGTGATTTAATTTTTTTTGTATATCTATTTGTCTCGATTTGGTAGAGTGTAATATCATAAGAAGCTTGAGGAAAAATGTCTTGAAGTTTAATATTCTTTGAATCAACATAATAGCTGTCG
Source organism: Candidatus Sulfurimonas ponti (assembly GCA_014381585.1). Lineage (GTDB taxonomy): Bacteria > Campylobacterota > Campylobacteria > Campylobacterales > Sulfurimonadaceae > Sulfurimonas > Sulfurimonas ponti. The sequence continues at coordinate 12,366 of JACNLH010000161.1, read as the reverse complement.
CCAAGCGTTAAAGCAAAAATTTGTACACTTATAAATAAAAAAAGAAAATATCGAATAATCATTAAAGCACTTTGATTGTTATTTTTGTTATTTTAGCATTATTTTATATACATATGGAATAAGCTATAATCGAGAAAAAATTTAAGAGAGAATTATGCCTAGTATAGATGAAAAATTAAGTGCACAACTTGAAGTCCAAACAAATAATTGTAGGATGGAATTGGTCAGTTTGCAGGCACAGTACTATATGCTAATTATTAAAAATTTATATATGAAATATCTAAAACAGTACGAAAATATTGAAATCTATACCAACGATGAGTTACTTGAGATGCTTCAAACTGTAGAGGACACTGTAAATGCATTAGAGACAGAGTCCATGATTGATGGAACGCAGAAATATGATATGAGAGAATCCATGCCCTTCATAGAAGAATGTATGTATAGAGTGATGCAGAGCTATGGTTTTTCCGGATGGATTATTAAGTGAGTCAAAATTTCTTATCATGAAATTTATACCATTTACAGCGTTTTTTATTTTTTATGGAGTAAATATTATAAGTAAACTTTCTTCCGCATTCTTGACATTTAAAAGTTGCACGGTTTTTAAATTTGTTATAGTGCACAAATAAAAAGTTTCCAAGCTGATCGCCTTCTTTATAAAGTGTTTTTTCATTTTTGGTAAATGCTTTTTCCGCGAGCAGGGAGTCTTCTCTTTGTTTGACTAACCAAGTAGGTTCAGCGTCTTCTTCAAATTCATAGTCAATCAAACTATAACTCGATTCCAAATTTCTTAAGAATAAAAATGACACTGTAATACGCAAGAACAGTCATTAAAATAGAGACAATCATACTTGGATAAAAGCCCAAGCCTTTTTTTATTAAAAGAGGAAAAACTATAAACAGTGTCATAGACGGAGTGATGAGCCAAACAATTCTATTTGAAAATTCAATAGCACTTTTAGTATTATCAGTATCTATATACATCCATGTCATAGCCAATATTGAGACGAGTGGGATTGCTGCCAATAATGCACCGGCTAAACTGCTTTTTTTTGCTATCTCAGATATTAACACGATTAGAATCGCTGTAATAATCAACTTTGTAATATAGTAAACCAATATGTAATCCTTTTAATAGAGTCAATGAAATGCTTTTGTGTTGAGATAGTCTTGAAGTATATTTGCATGATCAAACACAAGTGTATCTAATTTTAAATCTTCTAATGAAACCACCATCGCCTCTTTAGCGTCATCTGCTCCAACCGGAACTCCATACGCTTTACAAACATACACAACAGAAGCTGTATGAAACCTCTCATCACGAGCAGGGTCTGAGTAGACTCCAAGAAGCTTTGTAATCTGCACATCAAGAGATATCTCCTCTTTCATCTCTCGAACCACAGCATGCTCAACACTCTCTCCAACATCCACAAATCCGCCGGGAAGAGCTAAGCCAAGAGGAGGGTTCTTTCTTTGTATGAGAACTATGCCTAAAAACACTTGAGAATCATCATATATCTCGACTATACCGTCTGTTGCGAGATAGGGTGTTTTCGGTTTCCAGTTCATATAGACACTCCTTAATTTAATCGCTATTTTATCATAAGGATAGAGATTCACAATAATTAAATTAATTAATATGAATTTTATATTTATTTTTGATTAAAAATAATGCAGTTAAATGATTACTAAATAACTAAAATATGTCAGACTATTCAAAAGGTTTTAAAATGAATAGTGAAAATGCTCAAGATATTATTATATTTGGCGGTCATGGAGATTTGGCTCTTCGTAAGTTGATTCCTGCTCTTTACCATCTATGTCAGGATGAACACTTAGATGCTGAGACTAGAATAATCGCAGTTTCCCGTGAACCCTTAAGCACACAAGAGTATTGCTCTCTTATAAAAGAAAAATTCATAGACAACTTCAAAGATGCAAGTTATAATGAAAGTGCATTTGAGAAGTTCACATCACGCTTAGAATACTTAAGTATAGATTTAACTGAGGAAAAAGCGTATAAAAAATTAACTCAGCTTTTAGCAGGTTATGAAGAAAG
>JACNLH010000161.1:0-10026 GCA_014381585.1 Candidatus Sulfurimonas ponti | reverse complement strand
AATATTTTGGCATTACGTTTTTCAAATATGCTGCTTGCACCTTTATGGAATGCCCAATATATAGACCATATTCAAATCACAGTGGCCGAGAGTGTAGGTTTAGAAGGTCGCTGGGCTTATTATAATGATTATGGTGCGATGCGGGATATGGTTCAAAATCATCTTTTGCAGCTTTTGTGTTTAATCACAATGGAACCGCCCTCAACGCTTAACGGGGACAGTGTCCGTGATGAGAAACTCAAAGTGATTCGCTCTTTGAGGTTTTTAGAAGGCGATGAACTTCGGCAAAAAACAGTGCGGGGTCAGTACACCGCCGGAGTGAGTGCTAAAACTTCAGTTGTCGGTTTTTTGGAAGAGGATGGAGGAAACTCCAACAGCGATACAGAAACTTTTGTGGCAATACGCGCAGACATAGATAACTGGCGTTGGAACAATGTTCCCATATATCTTCGGACAGGTAAACGGATGCGTGAACGCTATAGTGAAATCGTGATTGATTTTAAAGAGGTGCCGCATTCTATTTTCCCAAAAGGCGGAGAGTGTATAGACAGCAACAAGCTTGTGATTCGTTTGCAACCCGATGAGAGTATCTCTATGTTTCTTATGAATAAGGTTCCCGGACTTAATGAAGGGATGCGTCTGCAACAAGTTGAACTTGATTTAAACATAGCCGAAGATGCACCGCGAAGACCTGATGCCTATGAGCATCTTTTACTGGATGTGATGCGTGACAACCCAACACTTTTTATGCGTAGAGATGAAGTCGAAGCTGCATGGATGTGGGCGGATAAAATTTTGCATGGGTGGAAAAAACAAGGGATTAAACCTAAGAGTTATATTGCAGGAACAGATGGACCGTCTGCATCCATTGCCCTGATAGAAAGAGATGGGAGGAGTTGGTATGAAAAATAATTATAAGTTTTACAGTTTTAAGAGTTCAAAGGAACTTGTAGAAGAGTTGTCAATGAGAATCACACGTGATTTACAAAAGGCCATAGACTTAAAAGAAAAGGCTTTCTTGGCAGTTTCAGGCGGTTCCACCCCTAAAGAACTTTTTAAAAAGTTATCACAGATGAATTTGCCCTGGCATAAGGTTACAATCACCTTGGTCGATGAGAGATGGGTGGAACCGTATTACAGTGATTCAAATGAGAAACTCATCAAAGAGACCTTACTTCAAAACAAAGCTTCATCTGCAAAGTTCATTCCTTTAAAAAATGTAGTGGTGCATCATAAAGATGCTTGTCTAGTGACTAAAAATAGATTTAAAAACATAGATGAACTTGATGTTGTAGTGCTTGGAATGGGGACTGATGGACATACAGCTTCTTTTTTTCCAAATGCCAAAGACTTGGATAAGGCTCTTGAGACTAAAGAAAAATGTTGTCCAAGCACAGCGAATGTGGAACCATTTGAGAGAATGACGCTTACACGTTCCTTTTTGCTCACTGCCAAAAGTCTGATACTTCATATCGAAGGTGAAGTGAAAAAAACAGTTTTTGACATGGCAGCTAAAAGCAGTGACTGTCATAAGATGCCGATAGTTGCCATGATGCAACAAAAAACTCCTTTGCTAGAGGTCTATCATGCCTGAAAATGAGATATTGACAAAGGTCACGCAAAGGATTATACAACGCTCAAAAGTGAGCAGAGCTATTTATTTAGAGCGTATCGAGTGTGCTAGAGACTCAAAGCCTCAGCGCGAGCATTTAGGATGCAGTAATCTAGCACATGCCATTGCACCATGCAGCACAGGGGAAAAAGAGAGTCTTGCACACAAAAAAAGAGAAAATATCGCTATAGTCTCTGCGTATAATGATATGCTCTCCGCACATCAGCCTTTTGTGAATTTCCCTCCGCTTATTAAACGCACTTTATCTCTTAGTGATGCCACTGCCCAGTTTGCAGGCGGAGTTGCGGCTATGTGTGACGGTGTGACACAGTCGCAACCTGGAATGGAGTTGAGCCTTTTTTCCCGGGACAATATCGCTCAAAGCACAGCCATAGCACTCTCTCACAATATGTTTGACGGTGCGATAATGCTTGGCGTATGTGATAAGATAGTTCCCGGTATGTTTATAGGTGCCATGAAGTTCGGACATCTTCCCATTATATTTGCCCCCGCAGGACCGATGCACTCAGGAATCAGCAACACAGACAAAGCAAAAATCCGTCAAGAATATGCGATGGGAAAAGTTGGCAGAGACAAGCTTCTTGAAGCAGAATCAGCTTCGTATCATTCATCAGGAACCTGCACCTTCTATGGAACAGCCAACTCAAACCAGATGCTTATGGAGATAATGGGACTTCACCTCGCCGGAGCCTCTTTTGTAAATGCCAACACTCCTTTGCGTGACGCTTTAACTGAGGCAGCATCTTTAAAACTCTTAGAACTTTCACCCTTAGGAGATAACTATATGCCTATGGGAAAAATGATTGATGAGAAGAGTTTTGTAAACGCTATAGTTGGGCTTTTAGCAACGGGCGGTTCATCAAACCACACACTTCACCTTATAGCAATGGCAAGTGCTGCTGGCATTACTCTTTCGTGGAATGATTTTGATGAACTCTCAAGAGTTATTCCTCTAATATGCAAAATGTATCCTAATGGAAGTGCTGATGTGAACCACTTTCATAGTGCAGGTGGAATGGCTGTTGTGATAAGAGAGTTGCTTCAAACGGGATTACTTCATGAAGATGTGAACACTGTTATGGGCTATGGACTAAGCAAGTATTTAAAAGAACCGTTTTTAGAAGATGGGAAACTTGTTTATAAAGACTCAGTTGAAAATTCAGCAGATACAAGTGTTATCAGTTCTATATCAGAGCCTTTTGCAAGAGAGGGCGGATTGAGAGTTTTAGATGGAAATATAGGTCGCTGTGTTATTAAAACCTCAGCATTAAAGAGTGCGAATCAGTTCATTAAAGCACCGGCAAAAGTGTTTTATACGCAAGATGCACTCAAAGATGCTTTTTCAAGAGCTGAGTTAAATATGGATTTTATCGCGGTGTTCCCTTATCAAGGTCCAAAGTCTAACGGTATGCCGGAACTTCATGGTTTGATGCCATCCATGGGAGCCTTGCAGGATAAAGGCTTCAAGGTGGCTATAATCACGGATGGACGTATGAGCGGGGCTTCTGGAAAAGTCGCCTCAGCGATTCATTTATGTCCAGAAGCCAAAGATGATGGTGTTATAGGAAAAATTATAGATGGTGATATAATCACACTCGATTGTGAAAGCGGAGTCTTAGAACTGGATGTCACCCAAGAGGAGTTAGCTATGCGTAAGAATATTGTGCCGGATTTATCGGCGAATCGTTTAGGTGTCGGGCGTGAGCTTTTCTCTTGCATGCGAAGGCTTGTCAGTTCAGCGGAAGAGGGTGCAAGTATATTTGAGAGAGTTGGAAAAGAATCATGTTAAGTGTAAAAGATGTGATGAGAAGGTCACCTATAATTCCAGTTATCAATATAAACAGTGCAGAGGAGATGCTTTTTTTAGCGGATGCCTTAATCAAAGGGGGAATTGATATTTTTGAAATAACCCTTCGCACACCAAGGGCACTTGAAGCCATAGAAGCAGTTGCTAAAGAATTTCCTCATGCCATGACGGGTGCGGGAACGGTGATAAACGCTCAGACTTTTCAAGCTGTTGAAGATGCCGGTGCCAAATTCGCCATATCGCCCGGACTGACTCTGGAACTGGTGCATTTTGATAGAGCAATTCCTCTGCTTACGGGCGTGGCAACTGCGAGTGAGATAATGAGCGGTTTAGAATACGGCTTTGACGCTTTTAAGCTTTTTCCTGCGACTGTTGTGGGAGGAGTGGACGCACTCAAAGCTTTTGGAGGGCCGTTTAAAGATGTGATGTTTTGCCCTACGGGTGGAATAAACGCCACAAATGCAAGAAGTTTTTTAGAACTTTCTAATGTGGCATGTGTTGGCGGGAGTTGGATAGTTCCAAGTGATATGATCCGTGATAAAAGATTTGATGAAATCACGCGCTTAACAAAAGAAGCGCTAGCACTTCTGCGTTAATTAATCACGCTTAAAACAAGAACTTTAGCTTCTTCTTGGATGGCACTTAAATGCTCTTTTGAGATAAAACTCTCAGCATAAATTTTGTAGATATCCTCTGTTCCTGATGGACGTGCTGCAAACCACCCGTTTTTAGTAGTCACCTTAAGCCCACCTATAGCTTTGTCATTTCCAGCGGCATTGGTGAAGACGCCGTTTATCTCTTCACCAGCTAAGGTTGTAGAGGTGACATCTTTTGGAGAGAGTTTTTTAAGTTTGGCTTTTTGCTCGGGAGTTGCAGGCGCGTCACTGCGTTCATAATAGGAAACCCCAAACTGTTTTTCTAAGTCCGCATAAATAAGACCCGGATCTTTTTTGAGTTTTTCCATAATCTCAAAGGCGAGGAGATTTAAGATGATTCCGTCTTTGTCCGTACTCCAAACACTTCCATCAAAACGTAAAAATGAAGCCCCCGCACTCTCTTCACCGCCAAAAGCCACTTCACCGCCACTCAGTCCATCCACAAACCATTTAAAGCCAACCGGCACTTCAAAGAGTGTTTTTCCCAAAGAGTTCACCACTCTGTCAATCATAGAGCTTGAAACTAGAGTTTTACCTATCTTAAGAGAATCAGACCATGCTTCTCTGTTTTGGCAAAGATACCAGATCGCAACTGAGAGATAATGGTTTGGATTCATAAGCCCCACACTTTTAGTGACAATCCCATGACGGTCAAAGTCCGGATCGTTTGCAAAGGCTAAGTCAAATTTTTCTTTTAAAGAGATAAGTGAGCTCATAGCATAAGGTGAAGAGCAGTCCATTCTCACTTTTCCATCGTGATCACATGACATAAACCTGAATGTAGGATCAACTGTTTCATTGACTATCTCAAGGTTTAAGCCGTAGATTTCGTTTATCTTTTTATAGACCTCTATACCTGAACCGCCAAGAGGATCAACACCGACTTTTAAAGTGCTCTTTTGGAGTGCCTTCATATCTATGACACTCTCAAGCGCTCTAACATAAGGCGTGATGAAGTCTATCTGTCCCACTTGCAAAAGAGCTTCTTGAACGCTTACTTTTTTAAGTCCTGCTAAATTGTTTTTGAGGTACTCGTTTGCATTGTCTTGTATAAGAGAAGTTATATCAGTGTCTGCGGGTCCGCCATTTGGTGAATTGTATTTGAAACCGCCATCTTGGGGAGGATTATGCGATGGTGTTATAACTATGCCATCACAAAGTGCAGCAGAAGTTTTGTTGGCCTCAATAATGCTAAAAGATAAAACAGGAGTCGGAGTGTATCCATCATCTGCGGCGATGGCACACTTCACCTTATTGGCCACACAAACCTGTATACAACTTAGTTGTGCCGGTGTGGAGAGTGCATGAGTGTCCTTAGCAATGAATAATGTTCCATTGATTTCATTCGCTTTTCTATAATCACATACAGCCTGAGTGATGGCAAAAATATGTGCTTCATTAAAACTCGAGTTGAATGCACAACCTCTATGTCCAGATGTTCCAAATGCAACTATCTGTGTTGCATTATCAATATTTGGGGTTTTTAGATAGTAATCAGCTACGAGTTGTGGAATATTTATAAGTTTATCCTCTGTGACTTTTGTTCCGGCATCTTTATGTGGCATCTTGTATTCTCCTGCGCGTTTTGAATTAATAAAGTATTGTACTTTAGAATAAAAGAAATAGCATAATAAAAATGATTAAAATTTGTACGAATAAAAATATAGTGATTGTTCATTTTATAATCATCAAATAGACAAATCAACTCTAAATATATACTATGATGTCACTATACAAAGGGGATAAGAAAGATGAAATACTTAGTATACAGTGATCTTGACGGAACACTTTTAAATCATGATGATTATTGTTTTAAAGAGGCATCTGAAGCACTTTCATATTTACAGTTGCATTCTATCCCTCTGATTATTGTGACAAGTAAGACCTTCTCAGAGGTGAAGCCTTTGCAAGAAAAATTAAATATAAAATGTCCTTTTATAGTTGAAAACGGGGCGGGGATTTTCATACCTTCTGATTCTATATTGGCACAGAATATTCCTGCTCATGATTCTTATCTTAAAATCTCTCAAGCACAAAGCTATTTGGAGTTGAGACTATTTTTTAAACATTTACAACAAAGTTACTCTATTCGAGGTTTTGGTGATATGGAAGTTGAAGAAGTTATGGAGTTGACCTCTTTAGATAAAGAGGATGCGCTCAATGCTATGAAGAGGGATTTCACCGAGCCTTTTATTATTGAAGACTCTGTTGCTATCGAGTCACTCAGAGATGAAGCCAATAAAGAAGGGCTTGACATCGTTAAAGGCGGCAGATTTTATCATTTGATTTCCCAGGAGCAAGATAAAGCAAAAGCGATGCAGCGTTTGACACATCTTTTTGAGGAGTACTTTAACACCTCTTTAACTATGATAGCCTTAGGTGACAGTGCCAATGATTTCACCATGTTAAAAGCTGCACATAAGAGTGTTCTCATTCCAGGATATGATGGTTTGTATGCAGATCTTGAAGCTCCAAACATATCTAAAGCCCCATTTGCAGGACCTAAAGGTTGGAATATCAGTTTATTGGAGATTTTAAATGGGTGATGAATCTGTAGCACGAAGTATATTTATAAAAGCACTCGAATCTTCTTCACCTAAAAATTTTATGCATAAGCATTGCCGCCTAGTGGGAGATATTTTAATCTTTGAAGACACTACATACGATTTGAGTAAGTATAAAAATCTCTATATTTTCGGTTCAGGAAAAGCTGCGTATACAATGGCTAAAGAGATTGAGAATATTGCAGGGGATAAAATATATAAAGGTTTGATTGTGAGTCCTTATGATGAGGGTGAACTCCAAAGTATTGAAGTGATGTTGGGTTCGCATCCGATTCCATCTCAGATGAGTATAGATGCCGCAACTGCTTTGAGTGAGATGATGAGCGAGTGTGATGCGAATGATTTATATATCTATTTACTCTCCGGGGGGAGTTCTTCTATGCTAGAACTTCCCATCAGCCCCATTGATTTAAAGGATTTGCAAGAAACAACAGCACTTATGCTGCGTCATAACTTAGAGATTCATGAGATAAACTGTGTGCGAAAACATCTCTCAAGTGTTAAAGGCGGACGACTTGCTCAAGTCTCTAAGGCTATGGGGATAGTGCTTGTGGTGTCAGATATTATAGATGATGATTTACATAGTGTCGGTTCGGCTCCTCTTTATGCGGATACAAGCACATTTGAGCAGGCTAAAGAGATTTTAGAATCAAAAAACCTTTTTCAAATAATACCGGATTCGGTGAAGAGCGTATTGCAAAAAGGTCTTGATGGGGAGATAGAAGAAACACCTTCCATGCCGCTTGAGCGGGTGAAGCATATCATAATAGCTTCAAATAAATTAGCCTTGGAACAAGCGGTTCTCAGCGCTAAATCTAAAGGGCTCAGTGTGAGAAAAATCACGCAAGCTATGCAAGGTGAAGTGGGAGAGATGGTGAATACAATGTTTAAAACCTTACATGCTTGTGAGGAAGAATGCATAATTTTCGGAGGAGAATGCACAGTTGAGGTGCAGGGCAACGGTCAAGGCGGACGTAATCAGCATGCAGCATTGCTAGCTCTTAAAAAGATACAAGATCAAGCTTTAAGTGTCACGTTTTTATCTGCAGGAACTGATGGGATAGATGGAAATTCAGATGCAGCCGGAGCGGTGGTGAGCGGCTACAGTTATAAATCGGGCTTAAACATAGAGACATACTTGAAAAACTTTGACAGTTATAATTATTTAAGACAAAGTGACAGCCTCATCATGACAGGCCCAAGCGGTACAAATGTTATAGATATAGCAATACTAATAAAAGGAGAGTAAGATGGCAGATTTTTTTCAAAACGGGGTGATAACAACATTGCAAAACGTGGGTGCTAGACCTTTAGAAGAGATGGAGAGAGAGCTTGAAGAGTTTGCTTCACGCAGGAAAATGGTTTTGTTGCTGCCTGCTTTATACTCTGAGTTTGAAACACCGGCAATGGAGACTATAATCAATGAGCTCAAAGGTGTGAAATATTTACATAAAATTATTTTAGGGCTTGATCAGGCGAACGAAGAGCAATTTATAGAAGTCAAAAGACGTATGAGCGTGCTTTTATGTGATGTGGATGTGCTTTGGAATGACGGGCCGGGGGTGAAAAGCATTTACAATGAGTTGAGTGAGGAGCATTTCCCAGGCTTAGACACTCCGGGTAAAGGTCGTAATGTATGGACAATGATAGGGTATGGATTAACAGACCAGGATAATTATGCTTTTGCTTTACATGATTGTGACATCGTGAACTATAAACGCGATATCGTTGCAAGACTTTTTTATCCCATAGTGCATCCTGCTTTGGATTTTGAGTTTAACAAGGGCTACTATTCAAGAGTGACACATAAGCTCCATGGCCGAGTCACCCGTCTTTTTTACACACCGCTTATCAAAGCGCTTACGATGACTTTTGGAAGCAACAGATACTTAGAATATATGGAGAGTTTCAGGTATGCACTCTCTGGAGAGTTCTCATTTATACGTTCTTTAGGAAGAGGGATAGGGATCTCGCCAACTTGGGGCTTGGAAGTCTCCACACTCTCTGAGGTCTATAAAAACACTTCAAACAGACGTATATGCCAAACAGAGATTATGGAGAGTTATGAGCATAAACACCAAAAACTCGGTTCCCAAGATGAAGGAGGGGGTGTTTATAAAATGGCCAACGATATAGCTAAAACCCTTTTTAGAATTTTAGCGCAAGAGGGTGTTGTTTTCTCAGAGGCATCTTTTAAAACATTGTTGTCTTCATACTACCAGGAATCACGTTTTGAAATCTCAAAATATAATGCCTTGAGTAAACTCAATGCGCTTGATTATAATCGACAAGGCGAGATTCTGGCTGTTGAAGCATTTCAAGATGCTATTAAAAACGCTTCACAAGAGTACTATGAAGATCCGATGGGAGTGCCTCCGCTTTCTCCTTGGATCACAGTGCGCTCTGTTATGCCTGAGTTTTCTCAAAAGTTTTACAATGTGGTTCAAGCGGACAATCAAGGATAATTATGAAATGTATTCATTATGAAACTCATACCATCAAAGAAAGGCTCGAAGCTATTTATACAAAAGAGGATGCTTCTCAAGCTCTCTTGCTTTTAAAAGAGTTGATAGAAAAGTATAAAACGGAGATAATTTCCAAGGAGTACCATCTTAGTGAAAAAGACACCATCTTAATCACTTATGGGGATCAACTCCAACGTCCCGGAGAAGCTCCTTTAAAAGTTTTGAATCATTTTTTAGATGAGTACCTAAAAGGGATTATTAATTCTGTGCATATCTTGCCCTTTTATCCTTACTCTTCAGATGATGGTTTTTCGGTTATCAACTACACAGAAGTCGATCCAAAGATGGGTTCATGGAAAGAGGTTGAAGAGATTAGTGATGAGTATAGACTTATGGTGGATGGAGTGATTAATCATATTTCCCAATATTCTGACTGGTTCAAGGCTTACTTGGCTAAAGATCCTGAATATGCCGACTTTTTTGTTGATCTTGACCCTATCACAGACTTGAGTCAAGTGGTTCGCCCCCGTGCAACACCGCTACTTTCTGAGTTCACCGATATTGATGGAAAAATCCACAATATTTGGACAACTTTCAGTCGTGATCAGGTTGATTTGAATTATGCAAATTATAAAGTTCTTGTCGCAGTTATAGATGTTCTTTTTCACTATATGCAAAAAGGAGCGACACTAATCCGGCTGGATGCTATAGCTTTTATATGGAAAGAGATAGGCACAAGCAGTGTGCATCTTCCCCAGACACATGAGCTTATCCAACTTATGCGTGAGGTTTTACATGAGGTTGCTCCGGAGGTTATCATAATCACAGAGACAAATGTTCCGCATAATGAAAATATTTCTTATTTCGGTTCCGGTGAAGATGAGGCGCAAATGGTTTATAA
>JACNLH010000089.1 GCA_014381585.1 Candidatus Sulfurimonas ponti | reverse complement strand
GCAAAAAGCAAAGAGCTTCATAAAAAGCACAAAGAAGAGCTCATAAAAATACTCCAAGAGTCAAAGCTTTTTGACTTCATTATACCAAGCGATGCCAACTTCATTCTCGTTCACTCTAAACAAGGATATAAAATATATAAACATCTCCTAAAGAGCAAAATCCTAGTAAGAACGGCTGGTAGTTTTGACTTTTTAAGCAATGAATGTCTGCGTTTGGCAGTCAAAGACAAGCTTTCGCACAAACTACTCAAAAAGGCTTTCAATGAATTCGCTTAGTATATTCGGGACAAGTAGCGATGCTGGCAAATCCACTCTCTCTTTTGCCATCACTTACTTGCTTTACCATCGTGGTATAAAAGTAGCACCCTTTAAGGCACAGAATGTATCTAACAACTCTCAGGTGACTGATGAAGGTGGGGAAATTGCGATTCCTCAGTATTTTGCGGCGGAGGCTATAGGGATAAGCACCTCGCCAAATATGAACCCGATTTTACTCAAGTCTGGCGGAAAATCTAAGGCTCACATAATCGTTAATGGTAAAAGCGTTGCCAACAAAGATGTGTGGGGTTATTATCGTGACATCGACTCACTTAAGCCTCATGTAAAAAAAGCCTTTGAAGCTCTTAAAGCGCAGTATGACTGTATAGTCGCCGAAGGAGCAGGAAGTCCGGTTGAGCTTAACCTCATGGACAAAGACCTCTCCAACATCTATGTAGCTGAAGAGTTTAACACCAAGGTTATTTTAGTAGCAGACATTGAGCGCGGTGGTGTCTTTGCGTCCATCTATGGCGTTTACAAGCTTCTTCCAAAGAAACTAAGAGAGAATGTCATCGGAGTCATTGTAAACAAGTTTCAAGGAGATCTCTCTCTTTTTGATGAGGGCGTTAGGATAATCGAAGAAGAATTTAAAATTCCCGTGCTTGGAGTTGTACCTTTTAAACCTTTTAACCTAGGCTTTGAAGATAGCCAGTCCATCATGAACTATATTCAGGATACCTCCAAATCCATTATAAACGTGGGTGTAGTGAAACTTCCTCACATTAGCAACTTTACAGATTTTGAACCGCTTGTAGTCGATAGTGAGATAGCACTCTCCTTCATCTCAAACGCAAACGAGCTCAAAAACTGCGACCTTGTGATTCTTCCAGGAAGTAAACGAGTCGTTGATGACTTGGAGTGGCTAAGAAAAAGAGGGTTTGAAGAGATTTTGAGTTCCAAAAAGACAAATGTCATAGCAATATGCGGCGGTTATGAAATGATGTTTGAAAATATTCTTGATCATCATCATGTCGAATCTCACAAAGAGCGAGTAAAAGGCTTTGGTCGATTTAAGGGCGATGTGACGTTTCAAGAAGAAAAAATAGTGAAAAAAGGATGTTATAAGCTTTTTGGAGTGATGGCTGATGGCTATGAAATTCATAATGGCATTAGTAAAAAAAAGGCTAAGCATAAGAAAAATATTTATGGGACTTTTATACATGGACTTTTTGAGAGTGACTCATTTAGAGAAAAAGTTTTTTGCGAGATAAACAAGGCTTACATCGGTTACAACTTTTCTAATTTTAAAGCCAATGCAATAAAAGAGTTCTCAGAGCATATAAAACGACATGTAAATGTGGACAAAATCGAGCAAGCGCTTTATGAGTAATATTTTAATAGCCATTTTTGCTTACCTTATAGATAAAGTTTTTGGTGAGTTTACATTTATAAAGCATCCCGTCATTATAATTGGTGAGTTGATTTCTTACTTTGAAAAGTGCTACTACAAAGACAATATCGCTCAAGGCTTCTATCTTGTACTATTTGTTTTGTCGATTGTTAGTTTTGTTAGCGTTGTTATCTCTCTCTTTTTAGCTGAGCTTCCACTTTTTATAGAGATAATTGTTTCTTCCCTTATCGCTTCGATATTTGTAGCGCATAGAATGCTTTATGACTCGGTTAAAAACATCCTCACAGCAGAGAATAAAAAAGAGTCTATCTCTATGCTTGTGAGTCGAGATACCAAAGATATGAGCGATAGCGATGTTTACAAAGCGGCTATAGAGACTTATGCCGAAAACCTTAGTGATGGCGTTGTCGCTCCCTTGTTTTACCTACTCCTATTTGGACTTCCGGGCATTGTCATGTACAAAGCGGTAAACACCATGGACTCCATGGTGGGATACAGAAATGAAACGTACGAGAACTACGGAAAAGTGGCGGCAATTTTGGATGACATTCTCAACTACGTTCCCTCACGTTTGACCGCTGTTTTCATAATGATTTTGGCAAAACAAAAGAATATCTTTGCTTTTTACGAAGATGGAAAAAAACACGACTCGCCAAATGCAGGGCATCCAATAACGGCTATGGCACTTGCTTTGGATGTAAAACTTGGTGGAGACACTTCATACTTTGGCAAGATAAAAAAGAAAGCTTATTTTGGAAAAGGCACAAAAGAGATACGCGCGCAAGATGTTCAAGACGCGATAAATTTAGGTAAAATCTCACTATGGAAATAGCATGAAAAGAATTAAAATTCAGTACAGTGAGGCACTCAATGCCAAGTCTTAAAACATACAATATATTTACGAACGAAATAGACTCTCTTCCAGCTGGAAAAGCAGATTTTCTTCTTGCGGCGAGTGTTACTAAAACTTGTGAGATAAAGGGAATCACTCAAGCGGGGATACCCGGTAAAATTCCGCTTACTCCAACTCTCGATGCAGAGTTTATCACAACACAAAAACTCTTTTCTATGCCAGAATTGGCTGAGACTCCAAATGGAGTTCCAACTCCTGCGCTTATCACACGCGCGGTACACAATGTAAACCCTTTTAGCACCATTGAAATTTTAAATCTGGGGCTTATTGTTACGCCTGAGCAAACCAGGCTTCATAACTTTGACATAGCACCATCGAACTCCATTGTCGAGGGGGCAAACATAAACGCCAAAGAGATTTTTAGAAAAGGTATGACCTTTGGTAAAGAGTACGAATTAAAAGGCTCCTATCTCATACTAGGCGAATCAACTCCAAGTGGAACAACTACGGCAACAGCCTCAGCTCTAGCTCTTGGCTATGACTGTGCCAACGATTTTTCATCTAGTTTTTTAGACTCTCCAGACTCCATTAAAAGAGCCACAGTAAACGCAGCGCTTTCACTCATTAACGACGATATGGACAACTTTGAGAAGCTCTCATTACTCAGTGACAATATGCTGATATTTTGCGCTGGTTTCTTGCTAGAAGCAACTCGTAGATTTCATGTTGTTTTAGCTGGTGGCACACAGATGGCGGCTTGTCTACTTATAGCTGATTCACTCAAAGAAGACGTTTTAATGCGTCTAAAATCTGAGAATATCACACTTGCAACAACAGGATGGGTTGTCAACGACAAGCGTTCGGATATCAAACATATTCTCTCTCTTTTAAGCTATATACCTCATGCCATTTACACAGATTTCAGTTTTGCAAACGCGGAGATTGCAGTTTTGAAAAAGTATGATGATGGTGAAGCTAAAGAGGGCGTAGGCGCTGGAGCTTGTTTAGCATACGCTAAGGCTAATAATCTGACTAACGAGGCTGTACTTAATGAAATTGAACTCATTATGTACTCGATGTAAGTTAGTTTAATGAAAGCTCTCTTTATAGGTGGCATCAAAAGTGGAAAGAGCTTTTTAGCAGAAAAGCATTCTCTCAAAAACGCTACAAGCAAACCCTACTATCTTGCTACTACTGAATTTATAGACCCGGAGATGCATGAGCGAATAAAGGCTCATAAAATGCAGAGAAAAGAGAATTTTACAACAATAGAAGAACCCCTCAAACTACATTATGTCGTATCACAACTAGATGCTCTTGTACTCGTTGAATGCGTTAGTATTTGGATAAATAATATGCTCTACCATGAAAAAAATTTTGATGAGATGAAAAAAGAGATTAAAGATATATTGGCACTAGACAAGGATATTGTTTTTGTGCTTAATGATGTAGGAAGTGGCATTATTCCCCAGAACAAACTTGCGCGACAGTTCGTCGACATAAGTGGAAAATTATCCCAACTTTTAGCAAGAGAATGCGATGAAGTCTTTCATGTGATAGCTGGAATAGGAACAAAAATAAAATGAAACTATTAAAAGGTTTTGCCTTAGCATTTAACATGCTTACAATAATTCCATTTTTCAAAGTACATGACTTTTTTAAAGGGATTAATGGCTACTCGGCTATGTTTTATCCTCTCGTTGGATTTATTGTAGGTTCTATTCTTTGGGCTACTCACTATCTTCTTCAAGATTATGTTCCACCTATTCATCTAGCGGTCATCATCTTTACTCTTTGGATTTTGATCACGGGAGCGCTTCATCTTGATGGTTTTAGCGATAGCGTAGATGGACTTTTTGTAAGTAAAGACAAAGCACTTGAAGTCATGAAGGATTCTCATGTTGGAGGGATGGGCATGAGTTTCACCTTTGTATTTTTGATGCTTAAACTCTCATCTGTTATACATTTTGAAGCATATTTGCTTCTTCCAATCATCTTAATGTTCTCGCGTTTAAACGCCGTGATGGCTATTTACTTTTACGACTACGTTAGTTCAGGAGTGGGTACTCTTATCAAAGAAGAGCTTTCAGTAAAACATCTACTTTTTTCGATGCTCTCTTCTTTAGCTATAGCCTACTATTTTTCATTTTTGTTTGCATTTGTAGTTTCTGTTTTTACACTCTTACTCATAGGAAGATTTTTCACTAAAAGACTCGGTGGACTCACTGGCGATATATATGGATTTATCATAGAAGTGAGTGAATTGGCATTGCTTACCTATCTCATTATGCGCAACGTTTCATGATACTGACTCTCGTGCGTCATGCCCAAGTGATAGAGGAGTATCAGGGAAGATACAATGGCCACCTCGATATAGAACTCTCCGTAAATGGAAAACTTCAAGCCAAGAAAGTAGCGAAAAAACTCCAAAACATAGAGTTTGACAAAGTATATTGCTCGGATCTGATTCGATGCAGACAGACTTTATCCGCATTTAACCTGCAAACAAATATCATTTATACCCACAGGCTTCGTGAAAAATCCTGGGGAAGACATGAGGGTAAAAGTTTTGAGGAGATAGAAGCCCAGGGCATAAAATACGAAAACTTTCAACAGTGGATAAATGCGCTTGATGGTGAAAACACACAAGAATACATTAGCAAGTTAAAAGAGTATTTTAATGAAACTATTTTTAAAGAAGACTCTAATAATATTTTAATTGTTACACACTCTGGAGTCATTAAAACTCTCTTGCATCTTACAGAGAATATCTTGCTAGAAGAAGCTTTTGCCACTATTCTACCTTACTCTTCGTACATTACTTTAGATACAATGTCGTTATGAAACTTTCACATTTAAAACAAGTTGTAGCATATCTACAAAACTTTCAAAAAATATCTGCTATCTATAGAGTCACAGATACAATAATCAAAGTGGCATTTGATAAAAATGATGAGATATACTTTAACATGCAACGCTCTAACTCAAGTATGTTCAAATGCGAAGTGTTTTCGCGCTCAAAAGTCTATAATGCCCCTTTTGATGTAGTGCTTGCTAAAAGATTCAACCGTGCAAATGTATTAAGTGTCGCACTTTTAAATGATGATAAGATCATGCGTTTTAAAACTTCAGTCAGTTCGGCATATAAGGAAGAAATCACTTACTTGCAGTTTGAGTTCACCGGAAAGTATACAAATGTGATTATCTTGGATGAAGAGAATGTTGTGCTTGAAGCTCTTCGTCATGTAGATTTATATTCCTCTTTTCGTGAGGTTCGGGTTGGACAGAAGTTGGTTGACGTCCCTGTCGCACCCTTTGTTGCAAAAGAGTATCCGCTTGAAGATGTGGAGGTTTTTCTTTATGAGAACTATGCAAGAGAAGAAGCTCAAAAACTAGACTCACTTAAAAGGCAAAAGGTGTCTTTTTTACAAAAAAAGCTCAAAAAACTTCAAAAGTTATATGAGAATTTAGAGGACGAACAAAGCTTATCTCAAGTTGCAGAAGAATCACAACATTTTGGAAACTTAGTGCTCTCAAATATGCATAAAATAAAACCTTATCAAAGAGTTTTAAAGCTTGAGGATTATGATGGCACAGAGTTGGAGATAGATTTAGAAAAATCCTATGCCACAGTTTCTCAAATGTCAAATGCCTTATTCACCAAGAGTAAAAAAGCAAAACAAAGAGCAAAGAATCTGCATATAGAAAAAGCATCTCTAGAATCTAAGATAGAGCACATCAAACTTTTCATAAATACAGTGCAAGTTGCCACAGAGCCTTCTAAAATCGCTTTATTGTTTCCTAAAAAAGAGCAAAGTAAAAAAATAAAAGTGAATGATTCTATAGAAACCTTCCTCATAGAAGGGTATAAGGTCTCACTTGGAAAAAACGAAAAAGGAAATATCGATGTGCTTAAAAATGCAAGAGCAAGAGATATTTGGCTTCACCTCAAAGAGAGACCATCTTGCCATGTTATTATAGGGACAGATAAACAAAACCTGCCTATGCATATCATCGAGAGTGCTGCACGACTCTGTGTGGACTTCACCACAACTTCAAAAGATCGCTATTTGGTCGATTATACTCCTAGGCGTGAAGTCACAATCCAAAGTGGGGCAAATGTTTTGTATAATAAATACAAGACAATCGAGATCGACACTAGGTAAAAGGAGTATACAATGGCTATTGGACCGATTGGAAATGCAATTTATGTAAATCAACAAACAGCAAGTGTTGCTTCTGTGCAAAATTCTCATGCAAACCGTGTGGATATGCAAAATATGTTCGCTCAAGCCGCGGCAAATGAAAAGGATGAAAAAGTCCTTGAGGTACGCCCTGCAGAAGAAAATCACGAGATAGATCCTGACCGTGAGCACCAAAAAAATGAAGCAGATCAAGAGAGTAAACGAAATAAGAAAAAAGAAGAAGATGCTCAAACTAAGAAAGAAACAACATCCACCCCTCTGCATAAACTAGATATAAAAGTATAGTATTAAAATTTAATCACTATGTAATCATATTGTCTCTCCCTTAATGTTATAATTTAGATAACAAGGAGTTATAGCATGAAAGAGTACATTGAGATATATCAAGATAATCAAGAAAAAATCGAATCATTTATAGAAAGCACACTGGAAAAACAACATAATATTAAAAACC
Organism: Candidatus Sulfurimonas ponti; assembly: GCA_014381585.1. Classification (GTDB taxonomy): domain Bacteria; phylum Campylobacterota; class Campylobacteria; order Campylobacterales; family Sulfurimonadaceae; genus Sulfurimonas; species Sulfurimonas ponti. The sequence goes on along the minus strand of JACNLH010000089.1, from coordinate 5,991 downwards.
AAATAGATGAAAAATTTAAAAAGCTGTTTAAAAACTTCCCTTCACTTGAACTAATATACATGATTGACTGTAAGAGTAAAAAACAAATATCAAGCAATATTTTTAGAAACAAAGTGGATAAAACACAAGAGTCCAAACAAAGAGATTATTTAATCGACAGGTTGAATATTAAAGAAAACGGATTTGCTTTTACAAAACCTTACCAAAGCAATGCCACAGGGACTACATGTATAACAGTTTCTAAAAAAGAAGATGATGAGATTGTTTTTTTAGATTTTGATTTGGAAATTTTACTTGAGCGTTTAGGTTTAATTGAGAAAAACAAATTTTTCTCCGGGGTGACAAAATCATTTTATTTAATCGCGGGTTATTTTATGATGTTCCTCTCAGTTGTTGCAATTATCTACGCAGGTATAGACTTTATAAATAATATAATGGATGCCAAACTAAGCATAGATACAATTTTTAAACCAATCATCACAGCCACTTTAGGACTTGCAATCTTTGACTTGTCCAAGACAATACTTGAACAGGAAGTCTATTATAAAAGCTATATAAAAGACCCCCGCATAGAGATAAAAACGCTTACAAAGTTTTTGGTGACTATACTTATCGCCCTTTCTATTGAGACCTTGATGGTGGTTTTCAAAATTGCTATTGAGAATTATGACAAGATGATAAACGCTCTTTATCTAATGCTTGGAACGTCCCTTTTCATCGTTGCTTTGTCTTTTTTAATATATATTACGAAAAAGAAAAGATAAAAGAACTTAAAGTGAATTAGCTATAATAAGAAAAACAAAATAATCAGGATTTTTTTATGATGCATATTTTTGAAGATCACCGAGAAAGAATAACTACAGGTTTAGCTTTACTTGCTGCTGTTCTCGTGATAGGTTTAATAGATAACTTTTTTCTAATGTGGTTGATTTTTGGTGCTATTTATCTTTTAGCATTTAAAGAAGCCTTAATGTTGTTTGGCATAGAAGATGAGTCTTTAATTTTCTACGGTCTAGGGATTTGGCTTGTCGCTGCAGTGTATCCATACGGGGATGACTTATTTGTTTTAGCAGGGGTCGCTTATGCGAGTGCTGTGGCATACAACAAAGAACTTGAGTGGAAAAGTTTTCTTCCTTTCCTTTACCCGACGGCAGGGATGCTCTTTATATTCACAATGTACCAAGAGTACGGGGTTATGTCTCTTCTTTGGTTGCTTGTGGTTGTTGCTATGACAGATGTCGGGGCTTATGCAGTTGGAAAAAGTATAGGGAAAACTCCATTTTGTGAAACAAGTCCGAACAAGACTATGGAAGGCGTAGTTGGTGGTATAGCTGTTGCAACACTTAGTGGGATGTTTGTAGGGCTGTTTGTAGCTGACTTTATAGTTTCACTTTTAATCTCTGCGTTTGTTGCAATAAGCTCTATTTTTGGAGACTTGTTTGAGAGTTCGCTTAAACGTGCAGCTGATGTAAAAGACAGTGGGGATTTACTTCCTGGACATGGTGGTGTTCTTGATCGAATAGACGGGTATCTTTTTGGCGGGATTGTAATGTTAGTTCTTTTGAGAGGATTGGTCTAGTTTGATTTTACTAGGTTCTACAGGTTCTATTGGTGTAAATACACTTGAAGTTGCTAAAAAGTTTAACATAGAAGTTGAGGTTTTAGTGTGCGGAAAAAACATTAAACTTTTAAATGAGCAGATTGCACTTCACCATCCTAAGGTGGTTGTTATCTCAGATGCACAAGATATAAAAGATGTGAATCATAAGTATGTTTTAGCAGGACAAGAAAACATACTTAAAGTTATTGAAGATTCAAGAAGCACATTAGTTGTCAATGCTCTTGTAGGATTTTTAGGTCTTCGTCCAACTTTAAAAGCTATAGAGTGTGGGAAAAAAGTAGCTCTTGCAAACAAAGAGTCTTTGGTCGCATGTGGCAAGTTTATAGACAGCTCAAAAATCCAGCCGATAGATTCTGAGCATTTCGGACTTTGGTATCTTATGCAAGAGCGACCCGTTTCGAAGATGATAATCACAGCAAGCGGTGGAGCATTTAGAGACTGGGATATCAAGAAACTTCAAAATGCAACATTAGCAGATACGCAAAAACATCCAAACTGGTCTATGGGTCAAAAGATAACTATAGACTCAGCAACTATGGTCAACAAAATGTTTGAACTCCTAGAAGCACGATGGCTTTTTGGTGAGGGTGAGTATGATGCAATTATAGAGACGAAATCTCTTATTCATGCGCTTATTGATTTTAAAGATGGCTCAACTACAGCGCACTTTGCACATGCAAATATGCAACTTCCAATTGCGTATGCTGTGCATCAAGAGATGAATGAAAATATTTTAGGACATGTAGATTTGCTTAAAGTTGGAAACTTAGAGTTTAGAGAAATAGATAAAAATCGTTATCCTATTTGGGAAATCAAAGAAGATCTACTTAAAAATCCAAATAGAGGTGTTATTATTAATGCGGCGAATGAAGTCGCAATTGAAAAATTTATAAATAAAGAGATAGGTTTTATGGATATTAGCAGGACTGTTATTCAGGCTTATGAAAAATATACTCATCAACCCCAAAGTATTGAAGAGGTTTTTGAGTTAGATAAAAAAATAAGGAATTCTTTTACAGATTATGCGAAAATTTAATACAAAATTACTTTTATTACTTCTCCCTTTTAGTTTAGTGCTTGGGGATGTTATTAATGTCAAAAATGCTTCAGTACGTACATCTTATGAAAATGTTGAAATCTCTTCAGATGAAGATATGGGACTTTTAGGTCTTCAATACCTTTTAGAAGAAGATAATGGCCTGTATTATGGACTTGCTGTGTATGGTGCTGTAAGTGGTGATCGTGGAGGTTTCTTTGTTGGAGGGTTTACCGGAGGCTATAAAACTCCTATATATGATGATTTGTATTTTGATATAGGTGCCTATGTCGGTGGTGGCGGTGGTGCCTCTGCTGGACAAGGTGGAGGGCTGATGCTAAAGTCATATGCTGGAGTTTTATACCAGTTTGATGATTACGCACTTGGACTGCATTATTCGTATATAGATTTTCCAAATGGAGATATCAACTCTAAACAGCTCTCTCTTGTAGGTGATATAAAGTTCCAAACACTATTCATTGACAAGGAAGTTGATTCCTATAGCTTCAAAAAATATAACTTTAGAGATAATAAAAACTATCTTCAAGCAACATACCAAACATATTTTCCAAAAGCTAATGTTTTCACAAGAGGTGGTTCCCCTTTAACACAAAATATTAATCTCGTAGGGATTGAATACGGGGAAAAAATCTCAAAGAATTATTTAGCTTACTTTGAAAGTGCAGGTGCTATGGGTGGTGCTACCGGTTATATGGAAGTGCTAGTTGGTCTTGGATATACACAAAATCTTTTTAATTCTTTAGATTTTCAGACAAAACTCTCTCTAGGTGGAGCAGGTGGCGGTGAAGTAGATACTGGTGGAGGACTGATAGCAAAGGGCTCACTCAATCTCAATTACACACCAATTGACGCTATAAGTACAGGTCTCGGAGTTGGGTATTATCATGCTTTTGATGGTGGATTTGATGCAACTTTTATGAAAGCATACTTGGGATATAACAGTAATTTTATTACTTTGTCTGATGCAAAAAATGAAGTTGATTATACTGCTTTATCCACACAAAAATTTCATTTAAGAGTAGGGCATCAAACCTATTTTTACTCTGATAATCTAAGCACTAATGCTAGTCATATTCAAGATGTTCATCTCATGGGGATGAAGTTAGATTTATTTTTAACAGATAATGTATACCTTACAGGTCAGGCAATAGGTGCATATAGCGGTGAAGCCGGTGGTTATGCTGCCGGTATGTTTGGTTTAGGTTATATCCAACCTCTAGTGTATGATATCTTTTTGGTTGGAGAAGTTGCTCTTGGTGCCTCAGGCGGCGGCAGTATAGATAGTGGAGAAGGTAAGATCATACAACCTATGGCAGGTCTTATGTATCCTGTAAGTAAGGATATCGCCTTGGAAGTGATGTATGGTAAGATTATGGCACTTGATGGTAATCTCGATGCGAATGTACTTGAGTTTTCTCTTGTGTACAAATTTGGTAAATTAGTCAGTAAATAAAATTAGGTATAGAGATTATGACAGAAAACATTGATAAAGCAGCTGCTACTTCTGATTTTTTGATATGGAGTATCATGTTTGGAACTCTTATTGTTGTTGTGCTTGGTCTTGCTATTTGGGATAAAAAGAATAGGAAAGAGTAAAAGTGATATTAAGTATAGAGAGCTCATGTGATGATAGTGCAATTTCTATAACAGAGATAGCGACAAATAAACTGCTGTTCCATAAAAAAATCTCTCAAGAATTAGAACATTCTGTATATGGGGGAGTGGTTCCTGAATTAGCAGCCCGTCTTCATGCAGAAGCCCTTCCTAAAATTTTAGAGCAATGTGAGCCGTATTTTAAAGACTTAAAAGCTGTGGCGGTTACTTCCACCCCTGGTTTAGCTGTAACGCTTGTTGAGGGTGTGACTATGGCCAAGGCTATATCTATTGCTCTTGATATTCCTCTTATCGGGGTGAATCATTTAGTCGGGCATATTTATTCTTTGTTTATAGAAAAAGAGGCTGTGTTTCCTTTAACAGTGCTTTTGGTCTCAGGCGGACACACGCAGGTTATGGAAGTGAAAAGTTTAACTGAGATTAAAACTGTGGCAAAAAGCATGGATGATTCTTTTGGCGAAAGCTTTGACAAAGTTGCTAAGATGATGGGGCTTGGATATCCCGGCGGTCCGCTTATACAAGAGTTGGCAAAAGATGGAGATAGACTAAAGTACAACTTCACCGTTCCACTTCACCAGTCGCCTTTAATCGCCTTTTCTTATTCAGGTCTAAAAAATGCAGTGCGTTTGGCAGTGGAAGAAGCTGGTGAAGAAAAACAAAACTACAAAGATATAGCAGCTTCATTTGAGCATATCGCAACAAAGCATCTGACTATGAAGCTCAAAAAGTATTTTAAAACTGTGCAACCCAAAACATTTGCCATCGTTGGCGGAGCGAGTGCGAATCTTTATTTACGCGGTGAAATTGAAAAACTTTTAGAACCTCATAAAGCGAAATTACTTTTGAGTGAACTGCAGTACTGTTCTGACAATGCCGCTATGATAGGCCGTGTAGCGGTTGAAATGTATAAAGAACAAATGTTCACATCTTTAGATGAACTAGATATTGCCCCTAGAAGTATTTTATAAGTATATACTCTAAATAAGAAAGTCTACTTAAGTAGAACTTACCCAAAAACAAGTTCTTTGTAGATAAGAGATAATTTATCTGATTTAAAATATACTTTCAAAAATTAAAATTAAGGAGCCAGGATGGCAACTACAAAATTTAAAGGTACAGACGTAGAATTAATAGGAAATGAGGTGAATGTAGGTGATAAAGCACCGGCAGTCACTGTTGTAAACTCAGATGGTTTAGGCGATGTTGTTGTTGGTGGTGCCACTGGTAAAAAACAACTTATTATTGTTGTTCCTTCTTTAGACACAGGTGTTTGTGCAACTGAGACTCGTAACTTCAATGCTAAAGCTTCTTCACTTGGCGATGTTACTGCAACTATCGTTTCTCTTGACCTTCCATTTGCATCTGGAAGATTTTGTTCAGCTGAAGGGATTGACAAACTAACTGTCACTTCTGACTTTAGAAACAAAGATTTCGCGAATGCTTACGGAGTGCTTTTAGGCGGTTCTGTTCTTGCAGGTGTCACTTGTAGAGCAATCTTCGTAGTAAACGAAGAAGGTGTTGTCACTTATAAAGAGATCGTTCCAGAAATCACTGAAGAGCCTAACTACGACGCTGCAATCGCTGCAGTTAGTTAAGTCTAACTTTTTATACTTCAAAATTTAAATATTTCCCCAAAGAATTTAAGTTTTATCTCTCTTCTAGAGCCTTTAGGGCTCTAAAACCATAAACTTCAAAAAAC
>JACNLH010000129.1 GCA_014381585.1 Candidatus Sulfurimonas ponti | reverse complement strand
CCAAACACATTTCCGGCATCGTTAGAACGGGCCATATCTTGTGTGAAATCCAATTTACCTAAGCTGATTCCAGAAACAGTGTCAGCTTCTGCAACAGCAGATTTGATTTCAAGTGAAGCTACCTGAATTTCTAAATTTTGTTTTTTTAGTATATCTATTGCCTGATCTAGAGATAGTGATTCATTTGCAAATAGAGAAATATTTAATAATAGGGTGAGAGAAAGTAAAGATATTATTTTCACAAGATATCCTTTAATAAAATATAAAACATAATCCATGATTATATCATGTTATATAATACATTTTATTAACATATATATTTTAGTGATTTTTAAGTGATGTGTGAGAAGAAAATTATAAGAAGTGTATAGATACTCTAAAGTTGCTTAGAGTATCTGAATCTATTAAACAGTTATTTGAATTTTTTTACCAAAAAAACACCAACACCGACTATAGCAAATATTGCAGCCACAGTGATAGCGATGAATGTGAATGAAACGGATTCAGCGAAATTAGGCACCTACAACTTCTCCACATCTTTTACAAGTGCACTCTGGTTCAGCGGCTTGAAATTTCCAACATCTTGGACATTTGTGTGCTGTTGCTTTTGAGATAACAAAAGTATCTGTATCAACTTTAAAAGTTCCAAGTATCTCTTCGTCCGGCTTGTCCTCAAGCACAGCAGAAACTACGAACCAGTCTTCGGCGTCAGTGGCATTCATTTCAAGAGCTGTTTTTGATGTGGTGTGAATCACAAGTTCTAAAGTGCTCTTGATGATTTTTTCTTTTTTAAGTTTATCCACAACAGAACCAAAACCTTCTCTTGCTTTAACCATATAAGCTGCATCAAAGTTAGATGCACCGGTTTGAATATTTTCATATACTAAATCAAAAATAGACTCAGCTTCACCTTTAATAATAGCAGGAGCATGTTCTACAATCTCATCCGCAGTGTATGTTAAAATCGGAGCCATTAGAAGAAGTAAGTTTTTTGTAATGATAGCCATAGCACTTTGACTTGCCATACGTCTTGAATCATTTTTTGCATTACAATAGAGTGAGTCTTTTGTCATGTCAATATACATACCGCTAAGTTCATTTGCAATGAAGTTATTTAAGGCACTCATTCCATTTACAAAATTATACTCTGAGAAAGATTTATGAACATTGCCTAAGACCTTGCTCGCCACATCTAAAATCCATTTATCCAATGCGCCCATATCTTCATATGGTGTTAAAGATTCTAAATCGTTGATATTTGCAAGCATAATTCTAAAAGTGTTTCTTAGTTTTCTATAGTTTTCCGAGATCTGTTTTAAAATCCCTTGAGAAATTTTTAAGTCGCCTTGATAATCAGATGATGCAACCCAAAGACGAAGAATTTCACTTCCGTACTCTTTTAAAACTTTCTCAGGAGCTATAACATTCCCCTTGGATTTAGACATCTTCTCGCCCTTGTCATCAACGGTGAAGCCATGCGTTAAAACACCTTTATATGGTGCTTTATGCTCAACTGCTGCGGAGAGAAAAAGTGAAGACTGAAACCAACCGCGATGTTGGTCACTTCCTTCCACATATAAATCAGCTTGGTATTCACCGGCGTCATAGTTGCGTGATTTTAAAACTGAGTTCCAAGTAGAACCAGAATCAAACCAAACATCTAAAATATCAGTAACTTTTTCAACTTCATCCGCTTTGTATCCAGAACCAGGGTAGAGCAGGTGTTCTGTCGGCATTGAATACCAGGCATCACTCCCTTGCATCTCAAAAATCATAGCAGTGTAGTTTAAAACTTTTTCGTCTAAAATAACTTCACCGGTGGCTTTAACTCTGAAAAATGCGATAGGAACACCCCAGTCACGTTGACGGGAAATACACCAATCAGGGCGGTTTTCAACCATAGATTTCAATCTATTTCTTCCAGTTTGAGGCATAAACATAGTCTTTTCAATTTCACTGAGTGCAATGTTTCTTAAAGTTCTATCTTCACCTTCTGGTTTTTCATCCACAGAGATAAACCATTGTCGCGTGGCTCTGAAGATAAGAGGAGTGTGTGAACGCCAGCAGTGCGGGTATGAGTGTGTGAATTTAGACACTTTAAGCATAGCATCGCCGATAAGTTCAATAATGGCATCATTTGATTTGAAGATGTGTTTTCCAATAAAGTCCTCAGCATTAGGAATAAGTTTTTCATGAACTACAGTTTCATCAAAACAACCAGTCTCATCAACCGGCATTACAACTTCTAAATCATACAAAAGACCGATACGGTAATCATCTTCACCATGTCCAGGTGCTGTATGAACACAACCTGTACCATTATCAACTAAAACATGCTCGCCCAAAATGAGACGGGAACTTCTTCCATTGAGCGGGTTGATCGCAGTTAAGTTTTCAAACTCTTTTGCTTTAAAGGTTTGTGCTATTTCACCGCTTAACACTTCTTGCTCGATTAAAGAGTTTAACAGCTCTTTTGCAACGATATAACCAGTTGTTGTAAGCACATACTCTTCTTCCGGATTTAATGAGATACCGGTGTTTGCAGGAATAGTCCATGGTGTGGTTGTCCAAATAACCGGAGCAGCTTTTCCGGTGATATTCAGTTTTGTTTTTGCTTCATCGCTTAACTCAAATGCTACAAAGATAGAATGAGACTCTTTATCTTCGTACTCAACTTCAGCTTCTGCAAGTGCAGTGCGCTCAGCCCATGACCAAAAAACAGGTTTGCTACGTTCGATTAAAAGACCTTTTTTAGCAACAGAACATAAAGTGCGGTAGATGTTAGCTTCAAATTTAAAGTCCATAGTAACATAAGGATTTTTCCAATCAGCTAAAATACCGAGAGTTTTAAATTCATCACGTTGAATAGCAACAAATTTTGCAGCGTGTTCACGGCAAAGTTGTCTGATTTTAGACGTTTCAAGAAGTTCTTTTTTTTGTTTTCCACCAAGTTTTTTTTCAACTTGTTGCTCAATCGGCAGACCATGACAATCCCAACCTGGAGTGAAACGAACAGATTTTCCATTAAAATAGTTATGTTTAACGATGATATCTTTAAGAACCTTGTTGAGTGCATGACCGATATGAATGTGACCATTCGCATAAGGAGGTCCGTCATGAAGGGTGAATTTAGGTGCGTCTTTACGATTAGCCTTCATTTTTTCATAAACTTTCGCAGCATCCCAAGAAGCATAACGTAGTGGTTCATTGTTTATAAGATTACCACGCATGGCAAAATTTGTAGTTGGTAAAAGTAGTGTGTCTTTGTAGTCCATATAAGCCTCAAAATTGTATAAAAGTTTTGCATTATATCTTTTGTGTATTTAAAAACATCTTTAAAGTGATATAATACTTTCAAATAAATCAGTTTATAAAGGCTAAAAACAACATGAAACTGCACCTTTTATTCATTGGAAATAAATTTATATATAACAAGTCTTTAAAAGAATATGTGCTTAGAAAAGTTGAAGAAAAATGTGATTTTATCAATACGGTCACACATTTTAAAGAGAGTGACAACTCTTTGTTATTGTTTCTAGAAGATGAGTTCAACTCTAGTGATAAACTCATTATCGTAACAACGAAACATAACTTTTCAACTATCGGAAAAATGATTTCAACAGTTACAAGTGACAACCAAATACTCAAAGATAAAATGTTGATACCGTCTAAGGCAGAGATTTACGCAGAGGATACTTATCTTTTAGAATATAAAAACTCTACAACAAATGTGATTTCCATGGATGAGATGAAAAAAATGCCAGAGATTTTACTTTCATCAGAAAAAAACCGTGCAACTGTCAATATTTTTGAAGAAGATAGAGAAAGTGCAAATGCATTGCTAGGTTCACTCGCTCAAATGCATGAAGTCTCTTTTGAAGTTATAACCATCATAGAAGGTTGGCTCCGAGTGGAGATAGAGAGTAAAAAATATGGAAACATTTCTAACTTTATAGACTCGGCTAAGCAATTATTACCAAAAAAATTGATCAGTGCACCTGATATTATAGGGCACATTATAGAAGTTTTAGATGCAAATCAAAGAAAAGTGACTTTTGCTGAGAGTTGCACAGGCGGACTCTTAAGTTACTACTTCACCTCACACAATGGGGCATCAAAGATTTTAGACGGTTCTTTGATCACATACTCGAATGATTTAAAAGATAACTGGTTGGCAGTGGAACATGATGCTTTGGAAGAGTTTGGAGCTGTGAGTTCTCAAGTTGTGGAGCAAATGAGTGAGGGCGCGATAAGCGTGAGTCATGCAGATTATGCCCTCTCTGTCAGTGGCATTGCAGGAGATACAGGCGGGAGCGAATCTAAACCGGTGGGTACAGTGTATATAGGTGTGAGGAGTAAAACAGCACATCAAGAAGTGCATGTTCATTTTAACGGTGATCGAAACTATGTGCAGCACCAAAGCGCTCTTTATGCCATTAAAATGTTAGTGACTATTGATAAAGATGTGTTTTTCTAAATTTAAGTGAAAATATCTTGACAATTAAAAGCTATTTCCCTATAATTTCGTCCTCTTAAACATTTAGAGAAAATGTCTTGTTAGCTCAGCTGGTAGAGCACGTCACTTTTAATGATGTGGCCGATGGTTCGAATCCATCACAGGACACCATTTACGACAATTAAAAAACATTTATGCGGTGGTAGTTCAGTTGGTTAGAATACCTGCCTGTCACGCAGGGGGTCGCGAGTTCGAGTCTCGTCCACCGCGCCACTGTTTTTTAATTTATTTATAGTTCAATGGGCGTTTAGCTCAGTTGGTAGAGCGCTACCCTTACAAGGTAGATGTCACAAGTTCGAGTCTTGTAATGCCCACCATTGACAAACTTTTGTTTTTGAAGAAAGTGACCCTTTCGTCTAGTGGCCAAGGACACTATCACTTCATGGTAGGAACAGAGGTTCAAATCCTTTAGGGGTCGCCATTTATTGGTGTTTAGATTTATTTCTAAATTTATGATTTTTATTTTAATCTAAGAAAGACTGAATGAGGCATACGTTAAGTATCCGAATGAAGGAATGACGACGAGTAAAACAAAAAGCATTATTTAGGGCGTTTAGCTCAGTTGGTAGAGCGCTACCCTTACAAGGTAGATGTCACAAGTTCGAGTCTTGTAATGCCCACCATTGACAAACTTTTGTTTTTGAAGAAAGTGACCCTTTCGTCTAGTGGCCAAGGACACTATCACTTCATGGTAGGAACAGAGGTTCAAATCCTTTAGGGGTCGCCATTTATTGGTGTTTAGATTTATTTCTAAATTTATGATTTTTATTTTAATCTAAGAAAGACTGAATGAGGCATACGTTAAGTATCCGAATGAAGGAATGACGACGAGTAAAACAAAAAGCATTATTTAGGGCGTTTAGCTCAGTTGGTAGAGCGCTACCCTTACAAGGTAGATGTCACAAGTTCGAGTCTTGTAATGCCCACCATAATTTACGATATTTGCACAAAGCTTTAAGCTCATGTACGAGAGTACACTTCGCTCAAACCTTAGCACAACTATCAAAAATTACAACTTACATTTTATGCGCGGTGGTAGTTCAGTTGGTTAGAATACCTGCCTGTCACGCAGGGGGTCGCGAGTTCGAGTCTCGTCCACCGCGCCACTTCTTTTTGACTATTTGCACGTAACTTTTCAACTCACATACTACAGTATACTTCGTTTAAAACTTAAGCACAACTAGTTCAAAAATAATACTTTAATGCTGAAATCGAACTAGTTCGATGAGCTTTCTGCTGAAGAAAACTTAGTGTTAACGTAGTAAAATGGGCTTTTGCTCATTTTATGTCTTAATAATACATGCCGACATAGCTCAGTTGGCTAGAGCAGCTGATTTGTAATCAGCAGGCCCGGGGTTCAAATCCTCGTGTCGGCACCACTTTTAATTAAATAACAACACTTTTGCTATACTTATTTTATACTTTTAACAAAGGATAAATCATGAAGAAAAAATACATATGTACAGTTTGTGAATGGATTTATGATCCAGAAGTTGGAGATCCTGATGGCTCAATTGCTCCAGGAACAGCTTTTGAAGATATCCCGGATGATTGGGTTTGCCCTGATTGCGGAGTGACAAAAGATGACTTTGAAGTGTATGAAGAGTGAATATTAAAAGCCTATAGGAAACTCTTAGTACCGCTTTTATCGTACATATCTTTGTATCGAAATGTAATGAGATTTTGCATAATTGCAAATAAAATCATAAAGTTTAAAAAACTGCTCCCACCATAACTAAACATTGGCAGGGGCACACCAACAACCGGTGCGTAACCGATAGTCATTGATATATTGACTCCCATGTAAATAAAAATCATAAACGATATGGCTACTGTGACCACTTTTATATAATAATCTTTGTTAAATACACTCAAGCTTAATAGGTGAAGTATTAGCATAACATAGATTGAGATTAAAGCTAAAGCACCTAAAAATCCACTTCGCTCAACTACAAATGCGAAGATAAAATCACTCGTGGCAATCGGGAGAAATCTCATCTGTGTTTGTGTGGATTCTTCTTTAGATTTTCCAGTTAATCCCCCTGAACCAATGGCAATAATAGATTGTTGCACGTGATACGATGGCTCTTCACTTAGGAAATCCTGTATGCGGACTTTTTGATAATCTTTGAGGCCGTATTCATAAGCAAGCGGTGAAAGGAGTAAGATAGCGCTAATAATGGTTGCCCATATTTTCCAATAAACACCAATGAAAAATAAAACACCATAACCTATAAGGAGCAATACAAGTGCTGTACCTAAATCTGGTTCCTTGGCAATTAAAATGAATGGCAGAAGGATATAAAAACTGATTTTAAGAAAATCAAGAAGTCTATATCCATTCACATCGGGAGGATTCTTATTGATTATATAGGCAAGCATTAGTATAAGAGCCGGTTTTACAAATTCAGAAGGTTGGATAGTCGCATTGATAAACGGTATATCAATCCACCTTTGCGCACCTAATCTTGAATGACCAAAGAATTCAACAGCAACTAGAAGAGCGATGTTTATCCAGTAAATTAAAGGAATAAGCCAACTCATACGTCGAATAGGGAGTAAAAAGACAACGAGGAAAACGACTGCAGATATTGCAGTATATGCAGTTTGTTTTTGTGCAAGAGCCGGAACAACCTCGCCAATAAGCCAATTAGAAGCTATTACTAAAGGTATGATCAAAATGATTGAAAAAAAGTCAAATTGTGCTAGAATACGCTTATCAAATCTCCACAAAAAAATAACTCCAAAAATATTTTAGGAATTGTAACATAAAGGTTAAGAGAATGAGTGAAGTAAAAAAATATGTTTGCCAAACAGCAGAGAGGTTAGACACCTTTTTAGCAGTGCAAATCGGTCAAACACGTTCTCAAATTGCACAATTGATTAAACAAGACTGTGTGTTTGTAGATGGAAAAAAAGTAACTCGTCCCGGTGTGAAATTAAAACCTGATCAAACAGTTAAGGTGGAGTTCCCAGAGGCAAAAACACAAGCAGCTCTTGAAGTTGATTTTGATGTGGAGATCCTCTATGAAGATGATGATGTTTTAGTCATAAATAAGCCAAGCGGTGTCACTGTGCATCCTGCTCCAAGTGTCAAAGATGCAACTTTGGTGGATTGGCTTAAACATAAAGGTGTCAGGCTCTCAACGATAAGCGGTGAAGAAAGACATGGGATAGTTCACCGTCTTGATAAAGGGACAAGCGGGACAATGGTTGTGGCAAAAAATAATGAAGCGCATGAATTTTTATCGCAACAACTTCAAGATAAAAGTATGGGAAGATATTATATAGCTGTGATAAGCCCTCCGCTAAAAGAAGATATTACAACTGTGGAATGTAATATAGGCAGAAGTGCACATAACCGTCTCAAGATGGCATGCTCAGAAAGTGGAAAATATGCAAAAACTCAGTTTGCTTCTCTGCTCCCCTCTATTGATGAATCAGCGCAGTTGATTGCATGTAAACTTTTCACCGGAAGAACACATCAGATCCGTGTGCATTTAGAGTCAAAGAACAGACATATTTTAGGTGATCATATCTACGGATTAGCGCCAAAACAGGAGAAATCGGAACGGGTTTTGCTACATGCATACATAATATACTTCATCCATCCAACTACAAAAAAACAAGTTTCTTTTGTAGCAAAACCTGATGATGTTGTGCAAAATCATATAAATCAAAAATTCAATTCGGAGCAAATTAATGAAGTTATGGAACCTGACTACATTCTTAACAGTTTTAATACTGACATTTAGCGGTTGTGTGGGAACATCCCCTAAACCAAAGGCAGTTGTTGATAACACCCTCCCTATAATCACATTAACAAAAAACGGTACTTTTGCAGATATGAAAGCTGTTGGTTTTGAATGGAACAGTGTCAAAGATGATCCAAGAGTTGAAGGTGTTTATATATATAAAAAAGTAGTTGACTCAAAAGAAAAGTCAAATGCTTTTTATGACACACTTGAGAATCGTTTTGTCACACATTATCTGGATGAAAATGTAGAACCTGACACTGCATACAGTTATGTGTTTAAAACTTTTTCAAAAGAATCTGAGTCAGTTCCAAGTCTTGAGATAGTCGTGAAAACACTTCCTGTTTTAGATTCTGTATCATGGATTCATGTGATTCAAGAGATGCCAAGATCTGCGAAAATTATTTGGAGACCACATGTGAACCAAATAGTTCAGAACTACATACTTGAGAGAAAAACCCTCGCAGATGAGAAATGGAAAGAGTTGGCTCTTATAAAAGGCCGCTTAAATGCTGAATATATAGATTCTGACCTTAAAGATTCTCATGTATACAAATATAGAATTCGTGCTGTGACATATAATGACATAGTTTCTAAGCCAAGTAAGGAGATAAAAGTTCTTACAAAAGCTTTGCCGATTTCAATAGAGAATATTGTAGCTTCAAGTGATTTAGCAAAGAAAATAATTCTTACTTGGGAACCGTCAAAAGCAGTTGATTTTTCACATTTTAAAGTGTATAGGGCTAGCAGTATAGATGGAAATTATAAGCTGATAACAACAACAAAAGCAACAGAGTTCATTGACGATATCCAAGAAGATGGAAAAGATTATTTTTATAGAGTGAGTGTTGTGGATACAGATAATCTTGAAAGCAGACATGATGAGAAGTCTGTTCATGGAAAAACTTTAGCAAAACCTCTTGCACCGTCTCTTGTGGCAGTTCAAATGCAAGGAAAGAATTTAAAAATAGAATGGAAATCCACTGATCCAAGAGCAAAAAGCTTTATTGTGGAAAAAACGATTAAGAAATCATGGATAGATAGCAAAATAGAAGAATTTGTTGATATTAAAGGGCAAAGCTTTATAGACACAAAGGTGGAACCAAAGACTACATATTATTATAAAGTTTACAGTGTTGATGCTTTTTCAATTAAGTCAGAAGCGAGTATGCAAGTGCAATACACCACAAAAGCCAATCAAGGTGAAGTGATACAAAGAGAGATACCAAAAGTTATAGAAAAAGAGCAAGACACTATTAGACCTATGGATGATTTTAGTGTGAGTGATCTTTAATGCCCCATTTACATATAGAAACTTTTAAGCCCGTAGAATTTCCTTGTTCAAAAGATGGAGTCACTTTTAACTTTATCGTTTCAAATCTCAACCATACTAAAGAGCGACTTATTTCTGCTACGGTTGAAGAAGATGATTTTTTTTTATTGGTGAAAGAAGATGAGAATAAAAGCTTATTAAAATCAGATAAATTAACAAGACCGGCATCTATTTATAATGTTCATAAAGCACTTCTTTCTTATGCAAAAGTGGCAGACTTGAACGTGATTTCCTCAAATGTGCCGGAGTATGAAAAGAATATTCACCTCGAAGAGGTTAGCGCACTTAAAAATATAAGTTACTTTGTAGACTCATTTCCAGAAGATAAAGAGATTAGAATTGAAGTCGGTTTTGGTTCAGGCCGCCATTTACTTCACCAAGCTCTTAGTAATCCGGATATTTTATTTGTCGGTATAGAGATCCATCGTCCCTCTATTGAGCAAGTTTTAAAACAGGTGAATATTCAGAAATTAGACAACCTGCTTATACTTGATTATGACGCGAGGTTATTTATGGAATTGGTTCCCTCAAACAGAGTGGGGAAAATATATGTGCATTTTCCTGTCCCCTGGGATAAAAAACCTCACCGACGTGTGATTTCAACAACATTTATAGAAGAAGCGAACAGAGTTTTAAATGTTGGCGGTCAATTAGAGTTGCGCACAGACAGTGAAAATTATTATGCATACTCCTATGAAACATTTATAGCTTTTAACAAAACAACATTGCAGATAAATAAAAATAAAGAGATTGCCATCAGTTCCAAGTACGAAGACAGATGGAAAAAAATGGAAAAAAATATTTATGATGTGACAATGATAAATGAAGAACACTCTGAAGAACTCTCCATAGAAGGTGATTTTGACTTTAGAGAAGCGAATGCAAATAGCTCTGATATACTGGCACTGCATACAAAAAATGAAAAATTAGACGGCGCATTTATACACTTTGAAAGAGTGTATGAAAGTGAAGATAAAATAATGCTGCGTTTATCAATGGGAAGTTTCGACAGACCAGAACATTTATATGTGCTAATAGATGAAAGACAAGTCTCTTACTATCCTCATCTGCCATTAAAATCACGCAGTAATTTGATTGCACACAAATATCTTGAGGGAGTCTTACATGGATAAAGTGATTATTGCTGAAAATTTATCTTTAGCATATTCAAATGATGAAACTATTATAAATAAAGTGAATTTTTCTGTTGACTCAGGCAGTTTTGTTTTTATAACCGGGGCGAGCGGTAGTGGAAAATCCACACTTTTAAAATCTCTTTATGGCGGACTCAAACCCGATCAGGGAAGTTTGATTGTTGGCGGAGTTGAGATTAACGGGGTTTCAAGAAAGAAGCTTAATTTTTTACGTAGACATATAGGGATAGTTTTTCAAGACTATAAACTTGTTAAAGAATGGACAATTGAGAAAAATATCACTCTTCCTTTACTTATAAATGGCTACGAAAAAAATGTCACTCAAAATCAGGTGGACTCTCTCTTAAAGCATGTTAGACTTAAGCATCAAGCTGGGAAATACCCTTTAGAGCTTAGCGGTGGTGAACAACAGCGTGTTGCAATGGCAAGAGCACTTTCTCACAACCCTATTTTAATTTTAGCGGATGAACCGACTGGAAACTTGGATGATTATTCTTCCGGTCTGATTTGGAATCTTCTAGAAGGTGCAAACACGCAATTAAAAACGACAGTTATTGTGGTGACACATCATATTCCGGCAACAATGGGAATAGATTATAAACATTTTCATATAGAATATGGGAGTATAAATGAAGTCAATTAAAAATCATTTCTCACTTGTCATAGCACTTGTCAGTATTTTATTTTCTGTTCAGGTGTTTATAATCGTAGATAGATCCATCAATGCATATAAAGAAAACCTTGCAAATAACTATTCTATTATCATGGTTGCGCAGGTGCATATTCCTGAGGAGCAGATCAAAGCCATCAGTCCCTTGATCACCACAGTGAATGAATTGAATCCTGAAGGTGTCATAAAAAGACTCAACACTAAAATGGATAAAAAAAACTTAGAGCTTTTAAAAATAACCTTGCCAAAATTTTATAAGTTAAAGTTGGCACATTTTCCGAGTCCTCAAGAGATAGAGAGATTGACGAAAAATTTACTGGCAACAAAGTCTGTAAAGAAAGTTGAAAACTTCTCAAGCAACCATGACAACACATTTAAACTGCTTCTTTTATTTAAGGATGTTATCACAGTGTTTTCTTTGTCTATCTTTATAGTGACAATTCTTTTGATTTTAAAAGAACTAAGAATCTGGCAGTTTATGCATAATGAAAGAATGAGTATCATGGGTCTTTTTGGTGCACCTATTTGGTTGAGTTCTGCAGTCTTATTCAGACTCTCTATCGTGGATGCGATTATTGCAAGTTTTATCACTTTTATCGTTTTTTCATATATCGAGTCTAGTTTATGGATATCGCGTCAGTTTGAAAGTATAGGCATAGAGGTGGTCGTTTTTGATAAGGTGGAAGACTTTTCTCTTCTTTTTGCAATAGCAATGTTCGTGTCAGTGCTCTTAGCATCACTCATACTCTTAGGACATAAAGAAGAAGTATGATTCGTTTACTTATAGCTTTACTTATCACATTTTCAATACTTATATCCAAAGAGGATATAAATAATAAAATCAAATTAACAAGTTCAAAAATAAATAAATTCAGCAAGAATTATACAGCTCTCAATAATAAGCTTGCAAAAAATGCCAAAGCTATTTTAAAACAAAGATTGGAAATCCAAGAGCAGCAGAAATTTTTACAAGATCTAAAACTAAAGCTTTCAGAAAAAGAACTTTCCTATAAGGACAACACCTCACAGCTAGAAAACCTAATCACACACAATGAAAAATTAAAAAAAGAACAAGATGCTATTGAGCAGGAATTGGTTTTTGTTATCGCACAAAGTGTTTCTTTATCTGTGATACTTGAAGATGAGTATGCTGTTGATGAAAACTCTTTAATTGAGTTTGAAATACTTAATGAGATGCTGAAGGCTTCTAAAGAAAAAGCTCAAAAACTAAACGAAAAGTATTACAGCAATTCAAAAGATATTGAATCTCTCAATAAGCAGGCAGAATCTTTAAGAGTGGCGATTAGCAGTATTGACACGAAGAGAAAAAGACTTATCTCAACACAAAAGAAAAATAAAAAATCTTTAAAAAAATTAGAAGTGGCTAAATCTGCATATAAGAAAGAGGTGAAGGCGCTTCTTCGTAAACAGAATCTACTTAAGAGCACACTTGCCAAGTTAAACATAATAAAAGTGGATGAAGCTAACAAAGCTAAAGAAGAAAAAGAAAGAAAACTTGCCTTTGAAGAGGAAGAAGAGATTTTAGATGATCAAAACCTTCCAAAAGTTAAAAAGCATGGAAGCTCTTATCAAGCAATTAAGACAAAAAGCTATAAGGGTCCTAAGACAATCGCACCTTTAGACTCATACACACTCTCAAAGAAATACGGCACATATACAGATCCTATTTATGGGATTAAAATATTTAATGAGTCTATATCTTTAAAACCTGACACACCTAACGCAAAAGTGAAAACTGTATTCAACGGTAAAGTTATTTATGCAGATAAAACTGCCGTTCTTGATAATATTGTAATTGTAGA
>JACNLH010000126.1 GCA_014381585.1 Candidatus Sulfurimonas ponti | reverse complement strand
TTAGGATTCGCTTAATGTTTGAAAGAGTTGTTTGGGAATTTGGTTTTTACTTTTTATTGGAAGTTGTTTCAGCTTAAACTTGAGCTATCCAGCCACCGCCAATAAGTTTGTCATCATCATAAAATACAGCAGCTTGGCCAACTGCCACTCCTAAGACACTCTCTTTTAATGTTAGATACGCTTTGTTGTTTTCAATTTTCACATGACAAGGCACTGCTTTTGTTCTATATCTTAACTTTACTGTTGTATCAAATTCTTTTTCAATATTAAACATATTCAGATTATCCAAAACTACACTATCACACTCTAGTTCTTCTTTTTTCCCAACAACAATTTGGTTTGTTTTAGGGTTTATACTTAAAACAAAATGGGGTTCATGTGCACCTTTAACTGTAAAGCCTTTTCTTTTGCCTATCGTATAGTGCATATAACCTTTATGCTCTCCAACCACATTTCCATCTTTATCCAATACTTCACCAACATTATCTACATTCACATGTTTTTTCAGAACATCCGTATAAGTGGTCTCGACAAAACATATTTCACTTGATTCAGCCTGTGCTGCAAATGACTCTAGACCTTCTATAGAAGCAGCAATTCTTTTTATATCACTCTTATGTCTACTGCCTAAAGGAAATAATAACCTTGGCAACACTTCTTTTGCAACATAAAATAAAAAATAACTTTGGTCTTTTGTATCATCTTCTGCTTGATAAAAATATTCACCATCTGTTTTAATATAATGTCCAGTTGCTAAATAATCAGCACCGATAATATCTGCAAATTTTATCATTTCACCAAATTTTAAGTTCCTATTACAAAGTGCACATGGATTTGGTGTTTTACCCTGAGCATAAGTATCTATAAAAGGTTGGAACACTTCTTTGTTGAATATATCTTGCAAATCTAAAACATGAAGTTTAATACCTACATAATCTGCTGCTTTTTGCGCACGTGCAAGATGAATTTCATGATAACCCGGCTTAGAATGAAGTTTCATATATAAACCTTCAACTGTGTATCCTTCTTCTTTTAGCAAAAGTGCTGATACTGTCGAGTCAACTCCGCCACTCATTCCAACTAATACTTTTTTTTTCATATTATTCACTTCTTCTGTCATCTATCATATCTTTTTCATATAAAAAATCTGCCAATGATTTATAATATGTGGTGTCACATAGATTTGCATCTTTTAAAAATTTTATTTGTTCCACTATGGATGCTTCGATTTCGCCAGCAATGCAATCTAAATCATCTGTTAATCGTATAAGTTCTAAATCTTCTTTCTCAATTGTGTCATATTTCAGCATTTTATTTTCGATAAAATCTAATAATGGCTTGTAAAAATCAACACCTACAACAAATATTTTAACTCCGGACACTTTCTTAGTTTGCACTAATGTTAATGCTTCAAACAACTCATCCAGTGTCCCAAAGCCACCCGGAAAAATCACATAGGCAATCGAATATTTCACTAGCATCACTTTCCTTGAAAAAAAGTAATCAAAATTAAGTTTTTTTGTCGTGTATGGATTTGATATTTGCTCAAATGCCAAATCAATATTAAGGCCTATAGATTCGATATCAGGATTATTACTTGCACCCTTATTAGCCGCTTCCATTATCCCAGGTCCACCTCCCGTGATAATATTAAAACCTCTATTTCCAAGTACGGAGGCCAACTTTTCCGCTTCTTTATAGTATACATCATCTTTATTAGTTCTTGCACTTCCAAAGATTGTCACTGAAGGCCCCAATTCACCCAGCTCATCAAAACCTTTCACAAAATCAGCAATAATTTTAAAAACGCTCCATACATCAGCAGATTTAATATCTTTTAAATATCTTGATGTCTCATCTGTTCTAGTTTTCAACCTTAGTCCTTCAGTTGATTAAGTCGTTCTTTTTTAGTGCCTATTGAAGTTATTTGCACTCCAAAATTACCATCTACAATCACCACTTCACCAAGAGCTATAACATTATTATCAACAAGTATCTCTAAAGGGTCATTGGCTAGTTGGTTCAACTCTATCACTGAACCGATATCCATATTCAAAACATCCTTAAGTAACATTTTTTTACGTCCTATTCGAACTCTGACAGGTAGCTTAACATCCATTATGAGTGCAATATTTCTCATTTCATCATTACTCATCTCAACACTTTGCGCAGAGTCATTGGACATATCTAAAGAAGCGTTCATTGATGAACTTGAAGAGCTTTCATTAGTTCCTTCTAATGCATTTTTTAGTTGTTCATCTATTATAAACA
The DNA here is from genome assembly GCA_014381585.1 of Candidatus Sulfurimonas ponti. Lineage (GTDB taxonomy): Bacteria > Campylobacterota > Campylobacteria > Campylobacterales > Sulfurimonadaceae > Sulfurimonas > Sulfurimonas ponti. The sequence continues at coordinate 11,110 of JACNLH010000126.1, read as the reverse complement.
TATATAAAGAGCTAAGGTCACCCAGGTTAAATTTGTATACATACATTTTGCTGAAGTCTTCTAAACTGACTTCATCTTCAGTATTTTTAAATTCAATACTTTCAATTGCAAAAGATAATGCCGGTATCTCTTTTTGCGAAGATATAGAATTTCCTATTGCTCCAAAGATATTAGAAATAATCTCTTTTGAAGCGTCAAGGTCATCCTCAGAGACATCTTCTCTACCACCCACTTCTTCACCCATCATAAGATCAGCCAAAGATGCTGCTAAGTTCGCAGGTAAAGCTATCATCGCTTTTGCATCCACTGATCCGGATACAATGATATTAACTAAAACAATAGGAGGAATTATATTTGAAATAATACTCAGCTCTTGTTCTTCTTGCATTTGTAAAGTAGGAGCTTCTCCGATTAATGCTTCAATAGTTCCTGTTGTTTCACTTTCGAATAACTTTATAAATTCACTCATTCACTGCTTCCTCTTTAGGTACTTTTTATGAATCATGTATCATATCTTTAACACCCGTGATTTTAGTATGTCTTTGATTCTCAAAGTTTTCTAAAGCACGTTTCACTGCATCTTTTTCAGTATTGATAATCTCTGTAATCTCAATTGACTTTCTAAATCTTTTTAAACCTATTTGACCCTTAAATCTGTCTTTTCCATCTACACATACTGTAATAATATCATTTGCAGGATTCGTAAGTCTTAAAACATCGCCAACTTTTAAATCTAAAACATTACCTAAGGTGAGTTCCGCATCACCTAAGTTCGCTTCAATATTGACTTTTGCACCACCTAAAAGAACTTGAAGCTCTGTATTTCTACTTTTCTTTGAACTTGTTTCATTCAACATTAAATCTCGTGATGCCAATTTAGGCAGCACTGGTTCCAAAGAAATTACAGGATAGCAAATATTCATCATTCCCGAACTATGCCCAATAATGATTTCCATAACAACCATTACAACAATTTCATTTTGCGCAACAATTTGTACAACATTTGGACTTGATTCTTTTGATTCAACAGTGGGATACACTTCCATAACTGGAGCCCAAGCCTCTTTTAGCGTGCTCATCATAACTCGTAAAATAGTTTCAAAAAGACTCAATTCAATATCTGAAAATTCACGGCTTGCATCAAAGGGTTCACCTTTTCCGCCAAGCAGACGATCAAGCATTGGAAAAGCAATAGATGGATTTATCTCAATAACTCCGCTTCCTTCAAGAGGTTTCACCGAAAAAACATTAAAGCTTGTAGGGTTTGGAAGAGACATTAAGAATTCACCGTATGTCATCTGATCCACTGAATGAAGTTGAATTTCAACGATTGAACGCATAATAGAAGAGATTTGTGAAGCTAAAGATCTGGCCATTTTATCATGTACACCGCGAAATGCACGAAGTTGTTCCTTAGAAACTCTATTTGGACGTTTAAAATCATAAAGAGTAACCTGTCTTTGAGGAAGTAAACTATCTTCACCTCCATCTAAGACATCATCACCTTCATCTTCAACGACATCCAATAAAGCATCAATCTCTTCTTGGGAAAGTATATCAGCCATGCTGCATACCTACGCTTTCTTTAATTTTTTGAATAACAGACTTGTGAATTTGAGAAATTCTAGACTCCGTGATATTAAGTATTTCACTGATCTCTTTAAGTGTCAATTCTTCAAAATAATAAAACTGAATCACCAACTGTTCTCTTTCTTTAAATTTTGAAAGGATTGTTTTAATCACTTCCACTAACTCATCTCGCTCAACAGTGGCTAAAGCAGCGCCTTCATCTCCGACTTGAAGTTGATCATGTAAAGGCATAACCGTATATATACTCGATGCTATTCGTGCTTCGTGCACCTTTTCTACAGGTTCTTCTAAAATTTCTGCCAACTCTTCATCGGTAGGTTCTTCTTCATGCGTAAGTCTGTATTCTTCAACGGCATAATCAATCGCCTTCACCAGTTTTCGACTTGCACGGCTTAAAATATCCAAGCTTCTTAAATAATCAAGCATTGCCCCATACACTCTTTTTTTCGAGTAGCCCCAAAAAGAATCATTTAATGTGCTGTCATATCTACGAGCTAACTTGATAAGTTCTTCTGTACCAATAGCAGAAAGATCCATAAAATCGATTGAACTGGGAAGTCTCTCTTTAAGTCTAAAAGCCATAGCTTTTACAGCAGGTAAGTACTGAATCGCCAATTCATCTTCTTTGTGCTTAATATCCTGATGGTAAGAGTTCATCATGCGTCTGCCACCGAATGTTGCGAGTTAAGGTTTACTGCAATATCTGTAATTTTAGATGCAGAATCAATCAAAGTTTCTCTTTTGTTAATCTCTTTTACAAACATATCAAGTTCTCTTTCATGTCTATCTTTAGGAAAAAATTGAGACTTTGCATTGAGTGTTTTAAAATATAGTGCGATTATGATGTGAGAAAAAAGGTAAAAGAAAGCAGTGATGAAAAATGTATACACAAGCAAGCCTTCTGCATCAAAAGATTTTAATATTCCAAAGATTATCCCAACAAAAAAACCTTGGACAGTAAAAAAGTATACAAAATTCTCACCTAACATAAGTACCCCAAATATATTAAAAATGTTCTATAAGCCGCTTAAAGAGCCCACTAAGTCCACTCTCATTGGACTTAACTAGCACATTACGTTCCAATCTAGAAGTAATTCTATTTGCTATTGCTATTATATCTTTATGCGGTTGAGATGATGAATGCTCTGCACAAAAAAGTAGTCTTTTTTTCACACAAGAAGAAACTTTCACATCACTGTTGATTTTACCGATTAGCTGTAAATCTAAATTTGAACCAATATTTACATCTGCAACTTTTTTTATCTTAGAAAACACTGCTTGCGCTTCTTTTTCGCTTTTCACCTGATTCATAATCATACTGATATCATTACGTAATGTCGCTATAGTCTTAATCGTTGCATAGGCATCCGTGATTGCAGCAGGGTCTGGAACTGTCACAACAATAACATCATCCGCAGCATTTAAAAACATTTGAATATGTTCACCGATTCCCGCTCCGGTGTCAATAATCATCACATCAAGCTTATCCAAGACTTGCGCTTCTTCCATAAATCTTTCAAAAAGTGCCATATCAGAGTATTTTAATATCTCGTCTCCACTTTCACCTGGAATTAGGATAAGGTTTCTTGTAATAGGGATTAAAATATCTGAAACCGTAGCTTCGCCCTTAAGAACATGCAGTATATTTTTTTTAATTTTCACATTAAACATCACATCTAGATTCGCTAAACCGATATCTGCATCAAAAATACCTACATTAAGACCGCTTTTTGAAAGTGTGTATGCCAAATTAGAACTTATAGTGCTCTTTCCAACTCCGCCTTTACCGCTTGTCACGGCAATAAATCGTGTTTTTTTTGATTTTTTTTGAGAAGCAGGAGTGTTTGTTGCCACAAGTTCTTCAAGTTTTTGAGCTTGATTTCCAATCATACTTTGCTCCTGTTAAAGCCATGCAAAAGACATTCAACTAAAAAATCACTGCTGGCTCTCACTAAATCTTCCGGCACTTCTTGACCGACAGAAAAATAACTTATAGGTTTTTTCGTCTCATAAGCCAATGAAAAAATATTTCCAAAACCTCTTGTTTCGTCTAACTTGGTGAACATCATTGTGTCAATATTGAGTGTGGCAAAATTATCATATGTCGCCTGTAAATCTTCATATTTTATAGAACTAGGCATCACCAAAACAACATCTACATGAAACTCTGTGTCATTTGCTTCTAAACATTCATATATTTTTTCTATCTTACCTTTATCATATGGACTTGATCCCATAGTGTCAATCAAAATATAATCACAATGACGCAGTGAATTTAAAGCTGTTGGAAAATCTATAGGATCAACCACAGTCTCAATACCAAGCTTCATCATTCTAGCATACTGCATCAACTGCTCCACCGCACCTATACGGTAGGTGTCAAGCACAACAAGTCCCACTTTATATTTTTTCTCCATAAGGTAAGAATATCTAGCTGCCAACTTTGCAATAGAAGTTGTTTTACCCACTCCTGTCGGTCCCACCAACATCATTACTTTTTTAGTTCCCATAGTTGGTGCACTCTCAAGTCGAATAGGTATCATTTTTCGAAGAAGTGTTTGAAAATATCTTTTTACAGTGGCAGAGTTTTCTTTCATTTTATGCGGCATATGTTCTAGTGTCATCTGCATAATGGACTCTAGATGCTCATGGCTCATACCGCTTTGCGAAGCCAGTCTATAGATTTCGGCAAATTCTGGAGGAATAGCACTTTCGATTTTAGGTGATTTCTCTTCCCAAAGCATATTTTGGATGAGCTTCACCTTATCTCCAAGCTTGTTTATCTCAGATTTTATCTCTTTTAACTCTTTTGGTTCTTTTGCTGAAAGAGGCTGCACCGCAACTTTATCAATAATAGGGGCTGTTCTTGGTCTTCCGTATTCCACTAAAGGATCTGTCACCGCAGAAATTTCAGATATTTGCTGTGCTGCATTTGAAATGTTGAACAATATATCTTCACTCTCTTGCATGATTGGCTTTTGCTTCTCTAAAGGTTTATTGACAGTATTAAACCGTTTAGCTTGTTCACGCTTTAATTGACTTTCTTCAATTCCAATCACAATCTCATAAATAGCTGGACGGCCCAATCCTTTTTTTTGGATCTCTCTTGTTTCAACAAGCATCCCCTCATCACCGATTTCAAGCTTTGCTTTTTTTAAAGCCTCTGATGGTGTGGAACCTGTAAACGTTAATATTTTCATCTCATACCCGCTAATGGAATAGTCACACTTTCTCTATTGAACCAGTCAACATGAGGAACAGTCAATATATCTGTTTTAATAACTCTGTTGTCAAAAAATATAATATCCAAATCCAATGTCCTTGGCGCATTCGCAAAACTTCTGCATCTGCCAAATTTTTTTTCTAATCTCATCAAATAATCTAAAAAAGCTCTCGCTTGCATATTCACCTGCAAAACTATAATTGAGTTGAAAAAATCATCTTGATCTATAAAACCAAAAGGAGGATTTTTTAAAATCAACGAAGTTTTTATGATGTCTACTCTAACATCAGCTTGTAAAAATACTAAAAGATGATTAAACCTTCGTTTAACATCCCCAACATTTCCACCGATTCCTATTGTGACTTGATATCTTTTAGTGCTAAAAGATTTTCTTTTCTGACCAAAATATAGACCTTTAAAAGTTGTTAAACTTTTACTTAGTCTACGTTTTAGATACATAAATTACTTAGCTTGATTAGCTTGTGCTTCTTTTGCTGCTTGCACTTCATTCATCACTTGGATAAGACCTATCATTGCTAAATGATATCCAAATGGTCCGAAACCGACAATTGAAGATGCACAAACCGGTGCAATCATATTTTCTTTTCTAAATTCTTCCCGGCGGTGAATATTAGAAATATGCACCTCCACAGTCGGGATGCCAACAGCTGCTATAGCATCACGAATAGCGATAGAAGTATGGGTATACGCCGCAGCATTTATGATAATACCATCCACTTCACCATAACACTCTTGAATTTTATCTACAATTTCGCCTTCCAGGTTACTTTGAAAAAAATCAATTTCCACATTATTTTGTCCGGCAAATTCTTTCATTCCACCATGAATCTGTTCTAATTTCACAGGACCGTAAATATGTTGTTCTCTAACACCTAACATATTTAAGTTTGGACCTTGAATAACCATTATCTTCATTTTACACCTTTATGACAGTAAATATTTTAAGGCTTTATTCTATCTAATCTTAGATTAAATATGAATTATTTATGAGTGCTCACATATTCTTGTGTTTTAACTAGGTTATCACAATCAACAATCATGTTATATAGATCAACTTCTCTTCCTGACAAATTACACACCATCTTCCCAGTATGATTGACAAATATAAAGGTTTCTTGCTCATGATATTCTCTACCCATATATTTTGAATAAATAACATACTCAGCCTCATCAATTTTGCATATATCTTTAGAAATTTGTTTAAATTTTTCACTCTCTTTATTTAATTTTTTAATTTCTAAAACTTCATTTTGCAAACTGTTTTTAAAGACTTGAGGCAAGTCCACAAACTCTTCTTCTAAATTTTCAAATTTTACATGATGTACCATAATATCTCCATCTATTGCTATCTTGATAGATTATATATAATATATAATCTATTTTCACTTAAATAGAATTAGAATTTCTAATAGGAAATTATTTACATATATTATCGGCACTGTTAAAAAGTGTATAATTAGAAACTAAAATTTACACTAAAGAAAATATATGCAAATTATCACACCACACTACATATTTATGCGAGATAGAGTTTCAACAAACTTATCAGTCGCTTTTAATAAGACAATTAAAAAAATAGCCCCTTTTGATGAACTTATAGAAGAGTATCCGGATGCAAAAGTCACAACACTAAGAGAAAACTCACTTCTAATGCCAGGCCTTATAAATGCTCATGTGCATATAGAATTTTCAGCTAATAAAACCGAGCTTAGCTATGGGGATTTTATGGGATGGCTTTATAGTGTCATCGAAAACCGTGAAGAGCTTATAGGCGGTTGCGACTCAATCTGTATGAGCAAAGCAATCAACGCAATGCTCGAATCCGGAATAACAACATTTGGGGCAATTAGTTCACATGGAATGGATTTAGAAGCTTGTGGGAATGCTGCCCAAAATGTTGTTTACTTTAATGAACTCATTGGTTCACAAGCTATGATGGCAGATACTCTTTTTGGAGATTTTTTATCTCGTCTTGATGCATCAAAAACTGTTAAAAGAGAGGGTTTTTATCCAGCTGTAGCTATCCATTCACCCTACTCAGTTCACCCGGTTTTAGTTAAAAAGGCCCTTCAAATGGTCAAAAATGAAGACCTAAAACTCACAGCTCATTTTATGGAAAGTCAAGCTGAGAGAGACTGGCTAGACTCCAGTGATGGAGACTTTAAAGAGTTTTTTGAGAATCTACTCAAACAGAGTGCCTCAGTCTGTGATTCTAAAGAATTTTTAGAATATTTTGACGGACATAATGCACTTTTAACACATGCTGTGCAGGCTAATAATGAAGAACTTGAACATATTGCAAAACACCAACATACTATAATTCACTGTCCTATTTCAAATAGACTGCTAGGAAATCCCACACTCAACATAAAAGAATTAAATGAAAAAAACATCCGATGGATAGTCGCTACAGATGGCCTCAGTTCTAATTATAAACTGGACCTGTTTGAAGAGATGAAAATGTCTTTATTTATGCATAGTGATGCTCCACTATTAGAATTTGCAAAAGCATTGATTGATGGAGTGACCATCCATGCTGCCCAAGCACTTGGTCTTAACACCGGTGAAATTAAAGAAGGAAAAAATGCTGATATGCTTGTGCTGGACTTAGATGCTGAACCAACAAAAGAATTAGCAATTCATTTAATACTTCACCGATATAATATCTCTAAAGTTTATATAAACGGAAAACTAGAAAAGGATAACTAATGGAATTTTTGAGAAAATTATTTTCACCAATCACAATACCAATAAAATTTATACAAGATCACTTTAAAGCTATGATATTTCTTCTTATTGTAGTGTTGATATTCACCCCTGCAACAAATGAAGGTTTAACACAAAACAACCTTCAAAGTATAAATCTGCTTGGTCCGATTATGGAGGTGTCTGAGGTGCTCGAACAGATTGAAACTGCACACAATGATGAAAAGATAAAAGGTGTTTTACTTGTTGTTGATTCACCAGGAGGTGCCGTCGCTCCTTCCGTAGAAGTAGCTTATGCTCTTAAACGATTGAAAGAAAAGAAACCTGTTATAGTGTATGCACAAGGTATTTTAGCAAGCGGGAGCTACTATGCAAGTATTTGGGCGGATAAAATCATAGCTAATCCTGGATCTATGGTGGGGAGTATCGGTGTTATCATACAAAGCGCAGATGCAAGTGAACTTCTTTCAAAAATCGGAATAAAATCACAAAGTGTCCAGGCAGGAAAATATAAAAAAGTAGGCACTCCAGATAGAGCTTGGACTGACTTCGAAGTCAATGAGCTTAATAAAGTAATACATGGCACTTATGATATGTTCACCCAGGATGTTGCCAATGCACGTGGTTTAGATTATTCAAAACGCGCGCTTTATGCCGATGCTCATATCTTTACTGCGCATCAGGCACAAGAAGTCGGTTTAATAGATAGTATCGGTGTTATGCATGATGCTAAATCAGAGCTAGAATTATTAAGTAAAGTATCAAATCCAATCTGGAATAAAGAAGATAAATTTGATAAACTTATGAAAAAGCTATCAGCTACTACTGCTGTAACTCTCCATACATATTTTCCGTCTTTAGTTTTAAAGTAGTACCATTAGCTTAAGCTAATGGCATTAAGCTCTTCTACACGCACAACCAGATCAATATTTTCAAAGATTCTTTTTACTCTGTCTTGCCATAAAACACCAAACTCTTTTACTTCATCACTGCTAACAGTTCCCTCAGCCATTTTTTGCATAATAACTTGCATATCTGGATTGGGCGTTACACTAGATGGATTATAAAATACATCCACACTTTTAGCATTGTCTAATCGTGTGAATCTAGCTGATGAATCAATATCAGAATCAAAATGCATTAAAGAATGTCTGGCAAATTTTCCTTGAAGACCTTTAAAACCATTTTTATCTGTCGCACCGGTGATTTGAGAAATGACATTTCCTATCACTCCCGCGACACCATCTTCCATTTTTTCTTCAAACTCCACCTTGATATTTCCACGAACTGCTAATTCATTTGGGTATAAAACTCTCAAGGCTTCCAATGTTATAATATAAGCGCCGGCAACTGTAGGGCAACTATGTCCAGCTGATTTAACTACATCTACATAATTAAACTCATATTCACCATTTTCAAAGCTTCCAAGTGCATTGGAAAGATGGTCTATTACTTTTATAGTCTCTATTGTGTCATAAAATTTTGGATAATTCATCTAGTTTCCTTGTTTAATACTTTTGCGCTAACAAATACACTGTCACTTTGAAGTTCAAAATTCTCATTCACTTCAAGTTCTGATATATCTATAACCTTTTTATTTTTTGAAATTTGAGCAAAGCCCGTTTTTGCTTTTAACTTTGGATTATTTGATTCTAACATTTTATATAAGTTAGCAAGCTGATTGTACTTATTGTTGACAATAGAATCCAAAGCGTGAGGAAACCTTGATGTAATATTTTCTTTGTCCCTTGAAAAACTTTGCATTTTAAATGTGATATTTTGAAAAAACAAGTCTTTGATTTGCTTAATTTCGATAGCTTTTTGGGATAGTTGTTTTTCAACAGAATTTTGAGAATAAAGTTCTAACATATGTCTTAGTTCTTTTGTTTTATTAAATACTTTTTGTGACATAATACTTTCAAGCTGATTACTCATAGAATCTAGATATTGATATAATTCATTTGTATCTGGCAAACATATCTGCATTGCAATACTGGGAGTTGCGGCTCTTACATCTGCAACAAAATCACTTATGACCCAGTCTATTTCATGCCCAACAGCGGATACTATAGGTGTATTAGCTTTAAAAATCGCATCTGCGACTATCTCTTCATTAAATGCCCATAAATCTTCCATGCTGCCACCGCCACGACCAACTATTAAAATATCATAATCTTTCTTATCAGCAATACTAATCGCGTGTGCAATTGCACTTGAAGCACTGTCTCCTTGGACCAACACATCATATATGTCTATCTCTAAAGCTCTATAGCGTGTATTTGCAACCCGTAACATATCTTGAAGTGCCGCACCTGTTGCAGATGTGATTAATGCGATTCTAGAAGGAAATCGTGGAAGCTCTTTTTTTAGCTTAGTATCAAAATATCCTTTGGCTGATAATTTTTCTTTTAATTGCTCATACGCTAATGCCAAAGCACCTTGACCAGAAGGTTCAATACTAAAACAATTCATCTGGTATTCACCGCGAGGTTTATATAAAGTGATAGCCCCATCCACAAGAACCTTCATTCCTTCTTGCAGCTGAAACTTTAGTTTAGAAGCATTTCCCCTGAACATAACAGCTTTAAGCGTAGAAGAAGAATCTTTGAGCGTAAAATATATATGTCCGCTGTTATGAAAGGTTATACGGGATAATTCACCCTCAACTAAAACTCGAGTGAAACTGGTTTCAAGCAAAGTTTTAATCTGCTCATTTAAAGCAGATACACTCAATGTATACATTAATCTAATCTCCAGTCAATCTCTATTTTGTTGTGTAAACGTAAATATTCATTGATTTTTGAAAAGGGACGTGATCCAAAAAAACCTCTATACGAAGATAAAGGTGAAGGATGCGGTGATTTAATAATCAAATGTTTTGTCTCATCAATGAATAAACTCTTTTTATGAGCCGCACCTCCCCATAAAACGAAGATAAGATCAGAGTAGGTGAATGACAATTTCTTAATAACAGTATTTGTAAACTGCTCCCAACCAATATCTTTATGAGAATTAGCTTTAGCTTCTTCAACAGTTAAAACAACATTCATTAGTAAAACCCCCTGTTGAGCCCATCTAGATAAATTTCCGTTTTTTGGATATTTACATCCAATATCATCAACTAATTCTTTAAATATGTTATGTAAAGATGGAGGAATTTTACAATCATCACAAACAGAAAAAGCAAGACCGTTTGCCTGATTTAAACCATGATAGGGATCTTGACCTATAATTACAACTTTCACCTTATCCGGAGTAAGCAAATTGAAAGCTCTAAATATATTTTCATATTGAGGGAATATTATTTTATTATTGTAAAGTTCTTCAATATTATTACACAATGCTAAAAAATCATTTGAGTTAATTTCAGTATCTAAAAATGAAGTCCATTCTTTATTTAATTTCATAAAGGGATTGTACAAGAAAGAGTATTGTATAAAGTTAAAATAATAAAATAGTTTTTATAAAATCGAGTAAGTCATAAGAGATTTAAATAAAAGAGTAAAAAAGACAATAACTAGGCAACGACCTACATTCCCACAAATGAAATCTGCAGTATTATCAGCGAAG
>JACNLH010000124.1 GCA_014381585.1 Candidatus Sulfurimonas ponti | reverse complement strand
TCATCTTTCATTTCATCAAGTGCAAGGATTAAAGCCCGTGCTGCACTTAAAGTGGTGAAGTAAGGAATATTTCTTTTTAAAACTTCTTGACGGATAACCACAGCATCTTTTTTAGATGTGTTGTTGTCTGATGTGTTTATAGCCATTGAAATTTCATCATTTTTCATACTGTCTTCAATGTTTGGACGTCCTTCTGAAATCTTAAGAACTATTTCACATGCTATGTTTGCTTCTTCTAAAATAGACTGAGTCCCTTTGGTCGCAACAAGTTTAAAACCATGCTTGACAAGACCGCTTGCAATTTCTGCAGCGTGAGCTTTATCTGTATCTACAAAGGAGAGAAAACAAGTCCCTCCCATTGGAATTTTATTTCCAGCTGAGAGTTGTGCTTTGGCAAAACTGATACCGAAGTTAGAAGAAATCCCCATCACTTCACCGGTTGATTTCATTTCAGGAGAAAGCACTAAATCTGCACCATAAAGTTTATGAAAAGGGAAAACGGCTTCTTTTACAGAAACATGACCTTTTAATTTTGGTTTTAAAAGACCATTGCTTTGTTCAACAATATTGTAATGATCATAATATTCTAATGCACTTCTAAGAGAATGTCCAAGCATTACACGGGTTGCAACTTTTGCAAGCGGCATACCGGTGGCCTTACTTACAAAAGGAACTGTACGTGAAGCTCTTGGATTCACTTCGATAAGATAAATTTCATTTTGATAGATTGCATACTGGACGTTCATAAGACCGACAACACCAAGACCAAGTGCGATAGTTTTAGTTTGTTGCTCTACTTTTTCTATCATTTCATCCGTTAAGTTTACAGGAGGAAGTGAACATGCTGAGTCGCCTGAGTGAATACCGGCTTCTTCAATATGTTGCATAACGGAACCTATATACACATCAGTGCCATCACAAATAGCATCAACATCAAGCTCAATCGCCTGATCAAGGAATTTATCTATAAGAACCGGAGCTTCATTTGAAACAGAGATGGCAAGTGCCATATACTCGTTAAGTTCCGCTTCGCTGTAAACGATTTTCATTCCACGTCCGCCAAGAACAAATGATGGACGGACAAGAACCGGATATCCAAGCTTTTGGGCTATCGGGGCAGCTTCTTCTTTTTTTCTAGCTAAACCGTTTTCGGGTTGTTTAAGTCCATTTTTAATGACGAAGTTTGAAAATTGCTCTCTATCTTCTGCAAGATCAATCACCGCAGATGGAGTTCCTGAAATATTTGCACCGATTTTTGTAAGCGCATCTGCAAGTTTTAATGGAGTTTGCCCGCCAAAGTGAACAATGATTCCATCGGGTTGTTCATTTTCAATCACTTCACGCACATGTTCAAAGTCAATCGGTTCAAAATAAAGCACATCAGAAGTGTCATAATCTGTTGAAACAGTTTCAGGATTACAGTTGTACATAATACACTCAATATCCATCTCTTTTAATGCAAAAGCAGCGTGAACACAACAGTAGTCAAACTCAATCCCTTGACCGATTCTATTTGGACCGCCACCTAAAATAAGAACCTTTTGTTTATCACTTACACGATTTTTCACATTTGGAAGTTTTGTAATGTTGGTTGTTGAATAAAGATAAGGTGTTAAGGCTTTAAACTCGGCAGAACAAGTATCGACTTCATTAAACTCTAATGACACACCAAGAGCTTTTCTTTTTTCATAAACTTCATTCTCACTAACTTTATGACTTGAGTTTTTAAGTATGAGTTGTGCTATTCTTTTATCTGAAAAACCGTCAACTTTAAGGTTTCGCATAAGCTGCGCATCAAAAAGAACTTTATCAGTGATGTTGTTTTCAGCCTCGATAATCTCTTGAAGTTGGTATAAAAACCATGGGTCAATCGAACAAGTGTCAAACATCTCTTCTATGCTCATACCACGGCGGAATCCTTCAGCAACGTAGAGCATTCTGTCTGCATTTGGACGACGAATCTCGTGTTTTACAAATTCTTCATCAGCGTCTATCTCATCAAAACCGCATAATCCGGTTTCCAGTGAACAAAGAGCTTTTTGCATAGACTCTTTAAAAGTCCTGCCAATCGCCATAACTTCACCGACTGATTTCATACTCGTGCTTAGTGTGCTTACAGCTTCAGGGAATTTCTCAAAGGTGAAACGGGGAATCTTTGTAACAACATAATCGATCACAGGCTCAAAAGATGCAGGTGTTCCTGTGATATCATTTGTGATTTCATCAAGTGTGTACCCAACAGCAAGAAGAGTTGCAACTTTTGCGATAGGGTAACCGGTGGCTTTCGATGCAAGTGCGGAAGAGCGAGATACACGAGGGTTCATCTCAATAACTATCATTCTTCCGGTTTTTGGGTCAATTGAAAACTGAACGTTTGATCCACCGGTGTCGACCCCGATTTCTCTAAGGATTGCAAAAGAGGCGTCACGCATTCTTTGGTATTCTTTATCTGTGAGTGTGAGGGCAGGGGCCACTGTGATTGAATCACCGGTATGCACGCCCATCGGATCAAAGTTTTCAATTGTACAGATGATGATACAGTTGTCATTCTTATCTCGAATAACTTCCATTTCATACTCTTTCCAACCAAGCATGGATTCCATGATTTCGATTTCATTCACTGGTGAAGCAGAGATACCCTCTTGTGCCAGCTTTTTGAATTCTTCCATGTTGTATGCCACACCTGAACCACCACCGGCTAAAGTGAAAGAAGCTCTGCTGATTACAGGAAATCCTATTTTTTTTGCCACTTCTATGGCTTCCTCAACAGTATAGGCATTATCACTTTTTGGTAAATCCATACCGATTTTTATCATAGCTTCATTAAAAGCCGAACGATCTTCACCTTTATGGATTGCTTCTGGCGTTGCACCTAGAAATTTTATACCTTCTAACATTCCTTTTTCATACATAGATGTGGCAACATTAAGTGCTGTCTGTCCACCCATAGTCGGTAAAATTGCATCAACATTTTCTGCTTTGATGATTTTTGCAATCACATCTTCTTTGATTGGTTCGATATAAGTTCTATCTGCAAACTCAGGATCAGTCATAATGGTTGCAGGATTAGAATTGATTAGAACCACCCGGTATCCCAACTCTTTAAGAGTCTTAACTGCTTGAGTTCCAGAATAGTCAAACTCACAAGCTTGACCAATAACAATAGGGCCAGAACCTATAAGTAAGATAGTGTTAATGTCGGTGCGTTTTGGCATTTATTACCCTCTAAATTATTTCATAAAAATTTAGAGATTATAGCCAAAGGGCACTTAATAGAAGATGAGATGCATAGGATTCGTAATTCATAGGAGCGCAAATTTTCAGAGAAAATATGCAGCCCACAGAATTACAGTAAATGAATCCTATGTACTCGCAGGTAGCGAGGTGCTAATATTCAAATGTGTATATAAGAGAAGCTAATCCAGAGTACATATACTCATCATTTACAAGTGAACTTGAAGTAGCTTGACTTGGTAGTTTGTCAACTCTAAGATTAACTAACGTAGATAGATTTTTTGTTAATGGATACTTGATATAGGTTTGTGCCCCAAGCTGCATACCGGAATTCGGTGAATAGGCTATTTGAGGACTTCGAGCTGCTTCAACAGGTGTGACCCCGTAATAATAATCTAAAAAATCCTTGGATTGATATTCAGCTATAAGACTTGGATAAAATGAAAAGTCTGCAATTTTAAAATCATATCCAAGTTCTGTCTTTATGATCCATGAATTAGATCTGTTTAGAAGATCATTGAGTAGCATCACCTCTAAATACGCATCATTTTTTTGTAAACTCAATGCTATACCGCCTTCCCAAGAGTCTTTTCTTTCGTTCATTCCAGTTATGTCTGAAGACTCATATCCAAAAGGTCTAGGTTGTGCAGTAAGAGAGAGCCCCCATGAAAAATCATCAGTTTTTTCACCTAAAAAATAAAGTCCAAGTCTAGTCCATCGTACATAGAAAACTTCATTATCAAAAAATATAACGGGTGAAGGAAGGACAACTGTGTCAACATTTGCATAGGGTTGGCTTTGTATATATGCTCCAGCACCTATAGTGATTTCTTGCTTCTGCGCTAAGAGTGAAGTTGTAAAAATTAAGATTAATGTCATTATGTATTTCATTTTATATTCCTTATGAGATGAAAGTAACTTGGGTCATTTGAGTTATAGTAGGGCATAACCACAGCAGTTTGAAAACCTTGAGATTTGGTGCTTGAGATAACTTTCCCAACTTTTAAACCTTTAAAAAATATCTCATCCAATCCAGATGTGGTCACTTCATCTCCAGCCTTAATGGTGAGCCAGGCAGGTATGTATTTTACAATAATATATTTGCTATTATTCCCTTGGGCAATCCCAGGTGCTTGCGCAGAACCAATACTCACTGCATAGGTGCTTTTGATATCTTTGTTTAGAAGAACAAGAGGACGATTGTTTTTAGGTATTACAATTCCAGCCACTATTTCTTGGTACACTAAACCATATATTTTTGAACTGTTATATTCCTCTATATCAATCCACAATCTATTGAAATCACCGAACTCTTCATAGGATAGCACACGGACAAGTTCCACTTGAGGATTTGTTTTAAGTTTTGATTTGTTTGCTTCAAAAAGATCATTAATCTCAGATGCCAACTCTTGCATAATAAGGTGGTGGTTTTCATAATTTTCTAGTTTTTCATTAAGCTCGATGATTTGATCTGCCTGGTAAAAGTGTTTACCAAAACCCTTTTGAATCGTTTTTACGACTTTGTGATAGTTACTTTTTAAAAAGGAAGTTGACTCAATAAAAGGCGATTGAATAGTGTTTGTATAGTAAAGTGCTCCCACCAAAAGTGAGATGAAGATAAATAAGAAGCTAAAGAGCTCTTTATTCATTATCGAAAAGTTCTTGGAGTAGGTCTATCTCTTCAAGTGCACGACCAGTTCCGCGAGCGACAGCAAGTAAAGGCTCATCTGCAACAAAAACAGGTATACGCACGATGTTAGAAAGATATTTATCAAGTTGACGGATAAGTGCTCCGCCACCAGTTAAAATAATACCATGGTTCACAATATCTCCTGCTAAATCCGGAGGCATTTTTTCAAGTACATCTCTTAGGGCCTCAGCAATTTCACGCAGAGGATCTTTCATCGCCTCTCTAGCATCTTCACTTGTAAGTTCCACTGAGCTTAAAAGTCCTTCCACCTGATCTCTACCATTTACAATCATTGTTAATTCTTCTTCGAGAACAACAGCGGTTCCAATGTTGATTTTAATCTCTTCAGCCACACGTTCACCAATAAGAAGGTTATATTTTTTTCTAACATAGGTGACAAGTGCTGCATCGATTTTATCACCGGCTGTACGGATAGATTTTGAAAGCACAAGACCTCCAAGAGAAACAACACCGATTTCAGTGGTCCCGCCACCGATATCAACAACTAAGTTTCCTTGAGGTTCACGAATATCAATTCCGGCACCGATCGCCGCTGCCATAGGTTCTTCTATAAGAAAGACTTCACGAGCACCGGCACTTAAAGCTGATTCACGAACTGCTTTACGTTCAACCTGTGTTAAACCATAAGGTACACAAATGATGATTCTAGGGCTTATTAAAGAGGAACGGCCATGCGCTTTTTCAATAAACTTTCTAATCATTTTTTCAGTCATATCAAAGTCTGCAATCACACCATCACGCATAGGACGAATCGCTCTGATATTTCCTGGAGTTTTACCAACCATATCTTTTGCTTCTTGACCGACTGCAAGGACACGTGATTGCCCATATTTTTCAGTTTTAACTGCAACAACAGATGGCTCATTAATGATTATTCCTCTACCTTTTGCAATAACAATTGTATTTGCAGTTCCTAAATCTATGGATAGGTCATTTGAGAAAAGTCCCACTATTTTATTAAATATCATATTTTTGCCTTCATTTTATTTATGCTGTTTTTTTTGTTTGTTTTTTGATGTAAACAGGAGTTTCACCTTTTTCGATCACATCTTTAGTGATTAACACTTCATAGCCATTATATTCTGGAAGTTCATACATGATATCGATCATATTTTCTTCTAAAATTGCACGAAGACCACGCGCTCCGGTTTTTCTTTTAATCGCTTTGGTCGCAATTGCACGAAGTGCATCTTCTTCAAAATTCAGTTCAACATCATCGATGGAGAAAAGTTTTTTGTATTGCTTAATCAAAGAGTTTTTAGGTTCGGTTAAAATACGCACCATATCATCTTCTGTGATTTCGCTAAGTGAAGCAATAATCGGTAGACGTCCAACAAGCTCAGGGATAAGACCGTAAGAGACTAAATCATCAGGCTCCACCATATCATAAGTTGTTTTTTGCTCTTCTTTACTTTTCTTTTCATGGCCAAACCCAAGAACATTTTCACCTTGTTTTTTCTTAAGGATTTCACCAAGACCGTCAAATGCACCGCCGCATATAAATAATATACCGGTGGTGTCTATGGAAGTGAATTCTTGGTTAGGGTGTTTACGTCCACCTTTTGGCGGGATATTCACCTGCGCACCTTCAATGATTTTTAAAAGTGCCTGTTGCACACCTTCACCGGAAACATCACGTGTGATAGAGCGGTTTTCGCTCATGCGTGATATTTTATCCACTTCATCGATAAATACAATCCCCTGTTGTGCACGTTCCACATCCCCATCAGCAGCTTGAAGAAGTTTTGTTAAGATGTTTTCCACATCCTCTCCAACATAACCGGCCTCTGTAAGACTTGTCGCATCAGCTATAGCAATAGGCACATTTAAAACTCTTGCAATAGTCTGAGCCATAAGAGTTTTTCCAGAACCGGTCGGACCGATAAGAAGCACATTTGATTTTGCAATTTCTGTTTCATCATCATCTAGCTGAGTGGTTTTAAAAATTCTTTTATAGTGGTTGTATACAGCCACACTGACAAGTTTTCTTGCTCTGTCTTGACCGATAATATACTGAGATAAAAAGTTGTTTAATTCTTTTGGAGTCATAAGTGTGGTGACTGCATCTATTAATTCTTTTGCTTCATTTGTATGAATCTCTTGTTCATCTCCAAACATTATTTTATATGCTGAAGTCACACAGTTTTTACAAATATATACGCCATTTCCAGCTATGAGAGGATTTATATCACTCTCTACAGCATCACAAAAGCTACAATGTCTATTTATCATTTAAGCTCCTTCTTCGTCATTAGTTTTTTTTCTTTCAAAAGGAATTCCTCTTTTTGTATTTAATACAAAATCACATAAGTCTTTAACATATACGTTTGAACTCTCACTTATTATCTGACTTGCAGTGTCTTTGAGTGCTTTTCCTGATTCAAATAAGTCTCTATAAGCAGATTTAAGTGCATTGATATCATCACGTTGGAGGTGACGTCTGAGTCCCGTAAGGTTAAGACCTCTTAAACCTGCGCGATTACCTTCTGCCATACAAAATGGCGGGATATCTTGAGAGAGTGCTGAAGCACCGCCGATCATTGCATATTTTCCAATGTGAACAAACTGGTGAATCGGTGTCATACCGCCAACCACAGCAAAATCGTCCACTACAACATGACCGGCTAAGGTTGCAGCATTGGCAAATATACAGTTGTTACCGATAATCACATCATGCCCTAGGTGAACATATCCCATAAATAGATTATTGTTTCCAATTATAGTTTTACTTCCTCCACCCTCAGTTCCGGGGTTGAAAAGTGTGAATTCTCTGATTGTGTTGTTATCCCCGATGATGAGTTCAACTTCTTCACCGTTAAATTTTAAATCTTGAGGGATAGAACCGATAGCTGCATGAGAAAATATTGTATTATTTTTACCAATAGTCGTCTTTCCATAAATACAAGTGTTATGTGCAATTGTAGTGCCTTCACCGATTGTCGCTTCTTTAGATACAAAACAAAACGCAGCAATTTCTACATTTTCCCCAATCACAGCACCATCTTCGATGATAGCATGAGGTGATATTTTTGAACTCATGATATACCTTTGACTTATTTATCTACAATCATAGCTTTAAGTTCAGCTTCTGAGACCATTTTATCATCAACAAAAGCTTCACCTCTAAGCATCCAAATAGCACCTTTTTGTTTTATGACGCTGATACGGTATTCGAGTTTATCGCCCGGTTTCACCGGTGCACGGAACTTTGCTTTATCGATGCTCATGAAGTAAACAACTTTTTTAGCAGCTTCTTCTTTTGTCATATCCATACTTTGAAATGCTAAAATACCACCGGCTTGTGCCATACCCTCAAGAATCATAACTCCTGGGTATATCGGGTGCCCCGGGAAGTGTCCTTGAAATACATTTTCGCTGATACTTACATTTTTGTAACCTATCAATGTTTCGTTTTTCACTACATCTGTAATTCTGTCAACGAGTAAAAAAGGGTAACGGTGTGGGATTATCTCTTGAATTTCAACAACATCCATAATCATAAGCAAGGCCTTGTAAATAATTTTTTGTATTTTACCCTAATTTATATTATAAAATGATTATCTTTTCTTTTACATCCTCGTAGGTTTTTGCATCTAAAGAGATAGTGAGTTTTGAGTCGAGGATCGTCTCAACTACGATTATTGGGGTTAAATCATAGTGAGATTTAAGTAAAGAAGATCTTATTTGAAGCTCTTCTTCAAAGTCTGGAGCCTTAAATATGAGTTCATTCACAGTGTGATATTTTTTACTTGAAAGGGAGTTGAAATGTTCTAATGTGATAAATTTCACCTCTTCACGATTAAAATAATGAAGATTATTATCTTCGAATTCTATACGCCCTTGTGCCTTCTTTCTTGGCAGTGTGGAATAAGAAAGTGCATAGGCGGGAATCACTTCTTTTTTTCCTTTTATGAGTTTAAAATTAAATTGACGATAATTTAAAAATTTTTGTTTTATGATTTTATAGGGAATTTGTTTTTCATCAAGCTCCATTCTGTATTTGTACATCTCAAGACGCTCTTCGATTGAAGCAGGGAGTGTGCTGTGAGAAACACTTGAGAACATCTCATCCATTAAACGGTCTTGTTGTTCTCTTTGCATAGTTAAGCCAAAGATACATCCACAATAATCTTGGCGGTAGAGTTGTTCTTCTTTTGTCACACGGCTCTGGTCCTGAGTGCCGCCATCGGCTCTATAATCCACTGCGATGAACTCAACCCCGTTTTTTTTATAAAAAGCATCGCCCACACGTTTGAGTTGTTCTTGAGATTTTAAGGGACTTACAAGTAAGGTTGTAGTGATTTTATCTTCACCGAGTTCTAAGGCTTTTTCGGCACTTACTGAAAATCTTTTGTCAAAACAAACCTCACATCGTGCACCTTTTTCAGGTTCATTTTCCAATCCTCTTACAGCTTGAAGCCAATTCTCATAATCGTATGGGCCTTCAAGCACTTCAATGCCAAGTTTTTTACAAGAGCGTTGCACATCAAGAAGTCTAAGTTGATATTCTGAATATGGGTGAATATTTGGATCATAGAAGAATCCAGTGAGTTTTTCATCTGGATAATCACGTTGTAGTTTCTCTAAAAAGAAGTGTGAATCCACACTGCAGCAAATATGGACTAGCATTATATCACTCGTATAATTTCAGCAGAGCCAAAATTATACTCAAACACTAAAGCTTTTTCTTTGAAAAGAAAAGACATTTTACTCTTCTTCTTGAATTTGTTCTTCATTATGAATAGGCTTCATAGCAGGGAAAAGGAGAACATCACGTATGCTGTGCTCATTTGTAAGCAGCATTACAAGTCTGTCTATTCCTATACCTTGACCGGCTGTCGGTGCCATACCATAGCTCAGTGCATCGATGAAGTCTTCATCCATCTCATGTGCTTCATCATCTCCGGCATCTTTAGCATCCACTTGACCTTTAAATCTTTCATATTGATCAACCGGATCGTTGAGCTCTGAGAATGCATTTGCAATCTCTCGACCGGCGATGAAAAGCTCGAATCTTTCCGTGATAGCCGGGTTTGCATCACTTCTTCGTGCAAGCGGTGAAATCTCCACCGGGTACTCTGTGATGAATGTGGGATCTATGAGTTTTTCTTCAACAAATTCATCAAAGAGTTCACCTTGAAGCTGACCTAAATTCATACCCGGCTTCACCGTGATGTTTTTTGATTTAAGATAAGCGATTATAGAATCTATGTCATTGCAAGATTCAGCAGGCACGCCACCGATAGTTGTCAGTGATTCAATTAAAGGAATCTCTTGGAAGTTTTCAAAATTCACTTCCAAATCAGCATACGGTAGTATAGTTGGCAGGTTTAAATGCTCAAAAAGGTAGCTAAAATACTCTTTTGTTATTTTTATCAGATCTTTATATGTTTTATATGCCCAGTAAAACTCTATAGAGGTGAATTCAGGATTATGCGTGGCATCCATACCTTCATTTCTAAAGTTACGGTTGATCTCAAACACTGCTTCAAATCCGCCGACAATCAAGCGTTTAAGATAAAGTTCCGGAGCAATTCTTAAATATCTGTCAATCCCAAGAGCATTATGATGTGTAACAAATGGTTTAGCATTCGCTCCGCCGGCAATAGGGTGCATCATTGGTGTTTCAACTTCTAAGAAACCTTTATCTTCAAAAAAACGTCTTGTAAGAGATATAACACGAGAACGGGTTTGAAAAGTTTTACGAACGTCAGTGTTCATAATTAAGTCCAAGTATCTTTTACGGTATCTGATCTCTTTATCTGTCACTCCGTGAAACTTTTCAGGAAGAGGCGCGATAGCCTTGGTTAAAAGTCTGAATTCTGAACAATGAAGAGAGAGTTCACCTTTACCGGTTACAAATGGAAAACCGGACACTTCAACAATATCTCCAACTTCAATAAGTTTTTTAAAAACATTGTTGTAAAAGCCTTCAGGTAAATGATCACGTGTCACATAAACTTGTAACATTCCGCTTTCATCTTCTATCTTGATAAAACTGGCTTTTCCCATTATTCTAAATAATTTGATACGTCCGCTAAGTGTATAGTGACGATGTTCATCTCTTTTTTCTTCTTTATGTGCAATATCTGAATTTACATTCATATATTTTTCAATACTTGTATTTCTTTTAGAATCATTTGAGTAAGGGTTGATTCCTTCTGCTCTTAGTAATTCTGCTTTTTCTATTCTTTGTTGAACGAATTTGTTTTCAAAAGCCAATGCTTATTCCTTGTGTAAATATTTAATGTATTATTTTATTTTTGACAGTTCTTGCAGATTCCATAAATCTGCATGGAGTGATCAGAGATTTTAAAACCAAGTTTTGCAGCAATAGAGTCTTGGCGCTTTTCTATCTCTTCGTCTACAAACTCTGTTATATCCCCGCATGAAGTACATATCATATGATCGTGATGCTCTTTTGCACCTAGTTCATACTTCTTACCTTGTGCGCCAAAAGATAACGAGGTAACCATTTGTGAGTCTTCAAGCAGTGCCAACGTTCTATAAACAGTGGCAATCCCTATTTTTAGATCAGGAAAGTTATTTTGAAGTAAATGGTGAAGAGATTCTGGTGTTAAGTGCTCATCAGATTTATAAAGTGTTTGAAGTATAACTTCTCTTTGTATAGTAAATTTAAGTGCATTATCTTTTAGTAAATTTTTAAAGTCATTTAATAGTTGTTTGTACTCGATGGTTTTGTCGTTAAAGTCTGTGTTTATAGTAGGCATTATGAATCACTTTTTTTGAGTATATCTTGAGTAATTTTTGGCATAGATTTTTGAATCTCTTCTAGAATATCATTGGACATATCTGCTGATGCATTACTAACAACTTTTTTAGCGGTTTCTTCTATGTTTTCACCTATCTCAGCTGGGTCTAGCTTCATGATATAAGCACCTGTTTTGGTTAAAATCGGGAATAAATAACTTGTACTTAGGGCACTCTCATCAATTGAAGACTTCACGGCTTTAATATTATAAGCTGCATGGGCAATAACAGCTGCAATAAAAAAGAATTTACTCGCACCAAATACAAAACCTAAAATTTGATCAAATCCACCAAATCCACTCAGAGACGAGAGCTTTTTGAAAATTTGTCCAACCCCAATCATTAGAAGCCAGAATATTGCAAGGGTAGTTAGAAAACCTGTGAAATTAATAGCTGAATCATTATCAAAATTAAATATAAGATTACTTAAAAAAGTACCAACATCATTTGCAAGTCTTGAAGCAATAAAAATACCACCTATGATTCCAATAAGTCCAAAAAATTCTTTAAAAAATCCGTTGATTATACCTTTGAGTCCAAGAAAAAGTATAATAATAGATACTATGATGTCAAAATAATTAATTTCCATTAGCTAGATCCATTCGAATTGTATTTTTACCCTCGTGCTTTGCTCTGTATAAGGATTTATCTGCGCGTGATAGCACTGAATCTGGAGTATCCTCACTTGTGAGGATTGTAGAGCCCATACTAGCTGTGACATGTATGTTATTACCTTTATAAAATAGTTTGTTTTTATTAAGAATTTCAAGAATTCTAGAAAGAATTTTTTTGCAATGCTCTGAATCGACACGGTTGAGGATAAGTACAAATTCTTCACCACCATATCTAAACACTTTATCTCCATCACGAAGTGTTTTTTTCAAAATATTTGCAATGAAAATTAGGATTTTATCTCCAGCTACGTGTCCATACGTATCGTTTATGATTTTAAAATCATCAATATCAAGCATAACAAGGTAAAGTTCATAAGGAATATCTTTTGTTACACACAAATTGCTAAGATAAGTCCCAAGAGCACGCCGATTAAATACTTTTGTTAGTGAGTCGATATTGGAGTCTTTTTCGAGTTTTTGCACTTGAGAACTAAGCTTTGAGATAATCTCGTTTGCTTTTTTTATCTCATCCATCATGTGTGTTTGGATTTCACTAAACTTTTCGGTCATATCAGAAATATTTATGGTATTTTCATCTGTATAGTTATTGAGTGTCTCTTCGTGCATCTGTGATAGTTTTTCAAATCTTTCATTTGTATGTTGGTATGATGAAATACTTTTATTAGCGATTTCTTTGTAAGCATTGTTAAAAGCTGATTTAGCGTGTTCTATAGAATCTATTTGTTTGTCATCTAGATGAGATACTACATCAATTGCATCCCTTAAATAGGCTACGACATGTTCTTTGTCTGCACAATCTTGACAATCTATATTCTCAAGTAAGTTTTCATACATTTGTGTTACGAGAGATTTTAAATCATCTTTTTTCATTGTCTCATGTCCTATAAAATATTACGCCATTATACATTAGTAAGCATAAAAAAAACTTGTAAGTGTTTTTACTGTACTAATATGTTATTAAAATGTAACTATTTATGTTTAAAATACCTCTATTATAAGTGCTAATTTAAGTACTTTTAGATAAAATGCAAAAAATTTACAATAAT
>JACNLH010000122.1 GCA_014381585.1 Candidatus Sulfurimonas ponti | reverse complement strand
AAGATACACAGATGACTTTGTATGTTGAGGTTTATGTTTTGAAGTATCGTTTTAGTGTTAAATGCACAGCTTAGGTTTTTTATATCAATCATAATTTATACACTGATATTTACGCAACTTCTTGCATATACAAATGTTTTTGAAACTCTATAAACAAAGAGCTGATATCTTTGACTTCACCTAAAACTTTTTTCGCATCTTCAAGTGATTGGTACTTGTTTGTTAGTAAAACAGGAAGTTTTTCTTGGGCTAACTCTTCAAAGCCGGTTTCTATATATTGAGCCAATACATACTCTATAAACTCTTTTTGCGTAGTGTTAAGCAAGGTGAAGATAGTTTTTTTAGCCTCATCCACTCTTGCTTGTCTTGTGATTGGTTTTATGTCGCTGTTAAACACATACTCCAAAACATCAAACAAGTCACTTTGTTCGGCATCTATGAGCTTTTTAAGCGTGTTGAGTTCCTCTTTGCCAAATCCTGCCTCATCTAGTTTTTCAAGCAGTGTTTTTCTAGTAAGCGGGTGACTCCATAAAGTTCGTAACTCCTCTTCACTTGTAAAAAACTTAGGGAGTTCACCAAAGAGGTTTTGCAAAAACTCTTCTGCTGAAATGGGTTTTCCATCAGCACCCCAAAAAGAGGTGGACATCATGTGTTGAATCTCTCTTTCTTTCCCATCACGAAGTTTTATTTTTATTTTTTGTTTTTTCTCTGTCGGTTCTTTTGGTTCACTTGGCTCTTTTGGAGTTCTTGGCTCCTTAGGCTCCTCTATAGGTTCAGGCTCCAATGGTTCACCATCCCATTCAGGATCTGAAAATCTTTGGTAGGCATCTACAAAATCATAAATGGTAAAAAACTCTTTACCATCATAAAGTCTTGTTCCGCGACCGACAATTTGTTTGAATTCTATGATTTGATTCACTGGACGCATAAGGACAATGTTGCGTATATTTCTGGCATCCACTCCGGTTGAGAGTTTTTGAGACGTTGTTAAAACGGTGGGGATGAGTTTTTCATTATCTTGAAACTCCCGTAAAAACTGTTCACCTATTTCACCGTCATTTGCAGTGACTCTCACACAGTAATTAGGGTTTTTACTTATTTTTTTATTTTGGTTTACAAGTTCACGAACAGCCGAAGCGTGTTCTTGTGTTGCACAAAAGATGATGGTTTTGTCGTTCTCATTTGCCTCGTTCATAAAGATTTGAACTCTTTTTTCTTCTCTGGCTTTAATCTCGATGATTTTGTTGAAGTCTTCTTCTTTGTAGAGTTTTCCCTCTTCTATTTCACCTTCTATAATGTTGTCATCGCTGACGTAAAGGTAATCATCAAGCGTTGTTTTAATCCGCTTGACTTTAAAAGGTGTTAAAAACCCATCGTTGATTCCCTCTTTAAGTGAGTAGATATACACAGGTTCTCCAAAGTAAGCGTATGTATCAACATTGTCTTTGCGTTTTGGTGTGGCGGTCAGTCCCAACTGAACAGCAGGCGCGAAGTACTCTAAGATAGAACGCCAGTTTCCCTCATCGTTCGCACCACCTCTATGGCACTCATCTATGATGATAAAATCAAAATAATCCTTAGGGTATTCACCAAAGTAAGGTTCGCTTTCTCCATCTTCAGCAGTTCCGCTCATAAAGGACTGAAAGATGGTGAAGAATATACTTCCGTTTGTAGGAACTTTTTTACTCTTTTTTATCTCTTTAGGTTTTATACGAACCATTGCATCTTCAGGAAATGCCGAAAAAGAGTTAAAGGCTTGGTCGGCTAATATATTTCTATCTGCTAAAAACAAGATGCGAGGTCGTCTTTTCCCGTCTCTTTTGAGGTTCCAGCGAGTGTGAAAGAGTTTCCATGCTATCTGAAAGGCTATGGCTGTTTTTCCTGTTCCTGTTGCAAGAGTAAGGAGTATACGCTCTTTGTTTTGTGCTATAGCTTCAAGAGTGTTCTTCACCGCCAACTCTTGGTAGTAACGAGGTTGCCATGTTCCACTTTTATCTTCAAAGGGGATGGAGGCAAACTTTTCTCTCCACTCGTTTTGGTCGGAGTAAGTTTTTTCCCAAAGTGCATCAGGGCTTAAAAAGTCAGAAACCAAACCCTCTTCACCGCTCTGCATACAGATGCTGTAAATCTCTTCACCGTTAGTGGAGTATGTTGTTTGAAGTCCAAGTTTCTCAGCATAAAGTTTTGCTTGTGCAACTCCTTCACCGACTCCAAGCTCACTACTTTTAGCTTCAACAACAGCGAGTTTAACACCCTTGTAGACTAAGATATAATCAGCGATGAGAGGTCTTGTCCGTCCTCCGCCGACTTGGATGCGACCCTCAGTTATTTTACAAACATCTCTTTCACGGAGGATTTTAGAATCCCCAACTACGCCCCAGCCACATGCACGAAGTTTGGGGTCTATAAGTTCGGCTCTTGTTTCGGATTCGTTCATAAAGATATTTACTGTTGTGTTTGTTTATCAACATACAAATCAAGTAAATTACGTATCATTTTTTGATACTGAGTATGATGTTTTTTAGCTTCTTCTTTAAAAAAGTCAACAGTGTCTTTTGTTAATGAAATAGTGATTTTCATATTTTCATCTTTAAATGCCAACTCTTCCGGCGTTGGTAAAAAATCTTCAATAATCTTAATATCTCCGATTTCACCTTCTGTGTATTTAATTGATTTTTTCATACGTTTTTTTTCCTTTTCTCCAGTATCCTGCACCAAATATTCTAATGATATTTTCTCTATAAGTAAACCTGACAGTTAAAACACCACCATCCACTTCACCAAAACAAAAATATCTTTTTTCATCAGTAGAATGGTCAATATCTTCAGCAATAACACGTTTTACATCTGCAAAAGCATGTTGCGCTTTTTCAAATGAAACATTGTGTTTTTCTTTATTGGTGGCATTTTTATTTTCATCCCACTCAAACTTTGTTTTTTTCATAGAACTATTATAGCATGCGTATGGTAATTCAGCAATATTTTTATATGTATAGTATTTATGAGAGCTCCCCATTAAACGCTTTTTGCAGGATGGATTTTTTGAGTTCGTCAAGGTCTTGAAGTTTTTTCTCGTAGAGTGATTCTAGTTTTTTTGTTTGTTGCGAGAGGGTGTTGGACTTGTTTAGTATTATTTCTTGCTCTTGTAAAGTTTTTGGAAATACTATTTTAAAGTTTTCTAGTTGAGCTTTTGTAATTGCTTGTCTAGTTGCTCCTTGTTCACCAGTTTCTAATATTTGGTCTTTATAAAACTTGGAGGTAAGAAGAAAACTTAAAAATATTGGATTTATAATTTCACGTTTTACACGAATGATAGAAACGTGTTGATTTACTCTTGCTGGTAAATATTTTTTTGGGATTAAGCAACATCTTGCTATTGAAGCACCTGTGATATTTAAGAGTACATCATCTTCTTGTAATGTTACGTTTGAAAGAGCATCTGCTTGCATATCATCAATAAATGCTAGATTTTTACCTTTAAATTTAAAATCATGAACATTCATACTTCTAATGAGTGAAATACCTTCAAGTTTATAACTTTACTACCACCTCTTGGTGTTACACCACTACCGATTTTTGTAGTTATTTCTCCTAAACTTTTCTCTTCCCAACCTTCACCTTTATTCTCAAACACACTTTGCAAATAGGTTTCAAAAAGTTCTTTGGCATTTTTTAGGTTTAGTTCGGCATTTGCTTTTGCCTTCTCTATAGCACTAAAAGCCTCATCTAAAATGACTACTATTTTTTGTTGTTCTTGGAGTGTGGGAATTGGAATTTTAGTATTTTTAATTTTAATTTGAGAAATATTTGGTTGTGCTCCACCAACTGCTTGAGCAATTAACTCTTCTTTTTTTAAAAGAAAACAATAAAACAAATACTCGGGAATAGTTTTTTCATTTGGTAAAATACCACAAATAGCCTGGTTGGTGCAAGCTTCAAACCTTAGAATACCTACCTGTCCTGCTGTTGCACCGTACATCGCAACCAAAACAGTATTTATTGGAAATAATTTTGCAGATGAGTTTTTTAATCCTTTTTCTGTAATAAAATTTTTTGCTTTAAAAACTTCACCTTGACTTACTTCACCACTCATTAACCAAGGAATAGTCCCACCTTCATAATAATCTTTATGTGCTTTTAATGGAGTTCCTCCAGAACCAGTCTTACAAACTTTACCAAGCTTCTTAACTTCCCACCCCTCTCTCAAAACTCTATCCACGAGCTTCACCTAAAACTGAGTTGTCAAGTAATCCTTTACAACTCATATTATTATATATTAATAGTTTATTCGCAGTTGTTAAGCAATGCTTAACAACTGAAATAACCCTTACTAAAGTGTTTATAGCATGAAAATTGATATTTTTTTCAAAGGTGCTAAAAAAGTTATTTATCCTAAATTGAACTAGGGTACAAATAGTACCACAATTGAAGATGTGACAATTTGTCACGGTTTGATTAATGTAAGCTAATGATTTTTTCTCTTTCCCATAAAAAGTGTTTTTTTGCAGCGTTGTTAAGTTGGAAGTTGTTAGT
Organism: Candidatus Sulfurimonas ponti; assembly: GCA_014381585.1. Classification (GTDB taxonomy): domain Bacteria; phylum Campylobacterota; class Campylobacteria; order Campylobacterales; family Sulfurimonadaceae; genus Sulfurimonas; species Sulfurimonas ponti. The sequence continues at coordinate 9,061 of JACNLH010000122.1, read as the reverse complement.
TTTATGTTGTTTGTCAGGTATTCAAATGCTTCAACTAAAAATCCTGCAGAACCTACAGCCCCATCGTAGATAGTTTCACCGATCGTAGGGTTTACAACTTTGATGATTGTTTTGATAAGAGGTCTTGGAGTGTAGTATTCACCGCCATTACGACCTGCATTTCCCATGTTTTTTATCTTGCCCTCGTAAAGATGGCTCATCTCATGTTTTTCTACATGCGTTTGAAAACGAAGTTCATCTATATGGTTGATAACTTCTGGTAAGTTGTATCCGCTTTGGATACGGTTTTTGAGTTCACTGAATATTTCACCGATTTTATACTCGATAGTGTCGGCACTCACTGCATTTGCTTTAAACTTTTTTAAGTATGGGAAAAGTTCATTGTTCACAAAGTCTGAGAGATCATTACCACTTAGTGCGTCGTGGTCTATTTTTCCATTTTCAAGTTTTGGAGCTGCCTATGCAGTCCATTTGTACTCTGGCTCAATGATGTTTTCATATACTTTACCAGTCAGTTGTGCGGCTGTTTCTTTGTCTTTTTCTAAATTGTCAAGGTATTTTAAAAACAAGACCCAAGAAGTTTGCTCAACATAATCAAGTTCACTCCCGCATCCGGCATCTTTGTGAAGCAGGTCGTCTATATTTTTAAAAGTTTGTTCAAACTTCAGGTCTATGTATTTTGAGGTGAGCTCCATAAGGAAGGTCAATTCCAAAAGCTCTCTCAAGTGAGAGGTTGTCTTGTATTCTTAGTATAGTTTTTATAGGACCGGAATGAGTCACAACAAGAACATTCTGGGCATCAAGTTTGTAGATGACATCTTCGAAAAATGTTTCGATGTTACGGAGATATTCATATATATCTTCACCATCTAAAAGTTCAAGCCAATCTTCAAAGCTTTCATACACAAGACCGCTTTGTTCAAGTTCTTCAAAACTCTTTCCCTCATGCATCCCCCATGATTTTTCCCTGAGTTTTTCTGTATAGACTATAGGTGCTGCAATATCAAAAGCCTCAAGCGTTTGTTTTGCACGCAGCAAGTCTGAACAGTATACTGCATCAAACGCTTCATCTTGTAATTTCTGTGCTATGTGTTTTGCTTGTTTTTTTCCATTTTCTGAGAGTGGAATGTTGATATGACCATTATATTTTCCTTGGTATTCCTCTACTACCTCTGCGTGTCTGAGTAGCGTTATAATCATAGAAAATGCCTTATGATGAAATAATTTAAGAGACTAAGTTCTGTGAGCTCGATGATAAAACCATAGATATCACCATTGAGCCCTCCCAGTCTTGATGTGAAAAAACGTGCGACTATGAGTAAAGTGATAGCACTTACTAGTATAAGCCACAAGGCTTCAAATACAAAAGCAAGGATAAGAACATAAGTCAGGGCAATTAAAACATGTTTGAGTTGAAGCTCTTCTTTTATAAGTAAACTAACTCCGCCACTTATATAAGGATAAAAGTAGATGGCTAGTGTGGCATTGAGTCTAGAGAACATCAAAATGATTGGCAACATATAATACAGCTCAAGATAGATAAGACTTGAGAGTTTGAAAATTAAAAACACAAAGGTGAATATCATCCCCATCCCACCAACATGAGAGTCTTTCATCACATCAAGTGCTTTGTTTTTAGAAACAAACAAGCCATCTATTGTGTCACTTAGCCCATCAAGGTGAAGTGCACCTGTAAGAAGAATCCAAAGTGTGAAAATAAGAACTAACAAATGAATAGCTGGAAGGTAAGGGCTTAAAACTGTATGAACACCCCAAAGAATGGAACCTAAAATGAAACCAATGAGAGGATAAAACATTGCAGAGCTTCCGTTAATCCCTTTGTGAAAATTGTGAACTTTAAAAAAAGGGAGAATGCTGAGCATATTAAAAGCCAGGGCAAAAGATTTGAGAAGACTCATTTTATTTTGACCTGTATTCCTGCGACAGTGTTGTAGACCTCTTCGCATTTTGAAGCCAGAAGTTGTGCTATCCGCCCATTTATGTCAACAAACTCTCTTACAAGGGCATTTTCACTTACAACACAACAGCCGACATCGTTGATGACCCAAATAGTTTGAACATTCATTTGAGAAATCTTGTCTATTTGGGAAATTATCTCTTCCTCTGTATGTTCATGGTATAACATGTTGTTTATCCACATGCTAACGCACTCAACTAACACAGGAGTGTTTTGCTCTGAGACGGCTTTATCTATATGAAGTGCTTCTTCAAGTGTTTCAAAAGTATCCTTGCGTTGTTTTTGGTGAAGTAAAACTCTTTTTTTCATCTCATCATCAAAAAACTCATTGGTAGCGAGGTATATTGGTTTTTCTTTTGAAAGAGCTAAGATATATTTTTCAGCATTCTTACTTTTTCCTGATTTTATACCACCGATGAAAAGGGCTTTACATCCCATAGATTAAAACCTCTATCTCGTTGAGTATAGTGTCATTTTGAATGTTGTTTTGATGAGCGTAGGCTAAGGCAGCTCCCGCACCGACACCTTCTTTGGCTTCACCTTCGTCGTATTTTTTCAGTATAGGTATCTCAGCGTTGGCGAAAGAAAACTCTGTGTAAATCGCATGAGGTGTATAACTCAAAAGAGAAAGAAGGTGTTGGATGTCTGAATGTGGATCATTTACCACCCACGCAGTTGTTGCAAGTGTGATGTTGTCTGATTTTACTTGCATTAAAACATCTTCTCGCACCATATCGGCGATTAATAAACAGGCTGCCATTTGTGTGCCACCGGCGAGAACGACGTGAAAACGTCTTGTTGCTTCAAGCAAAAAGCCTGCGCAAAACAAAAGCATGTTATCACTTACGATGGATAGTTTTTCAAAATTACTCATTTTTTGTGTAGTTTGACGAATCGCTTGACGGATAGTTTCTGCCTTTATAGAACTAGGCTCATTGGCAAAACTAGAAGAGAAGTCATTTTTGCATGCAAACCCAAGTGCGAGAGAAGAAGCTGCTGCAGTCGTAGTTCCAGAGGGAGTGCTTTCACCTAAGATAAGGTAGTTTCCCTTAAGCTCGTAGCTTTTTCCAAAGTTCATTCCTTTTATAAAGATTTCTTTGGCATCGATATTAGCCCCCGTGCTTATAGAAGAAGAGGGCTGTATGTCAAAGTTGTGAACAAAACAGTTTTGAGGCTTTTGAACAAGCCCCAAGTCTAGCAGTTCTACAGATGAGAAAGGGCTGAGGTTATGAACTGCTCTTGTTATTAAAGCCGGTGTTGGAACACCATTTGGTGTCTCAGCTAATTCACCTAGAGAAAAGACCTTTTCATGAGTGATAAATTCACCATCAAGAGTAGGAGTTAAAGAGATTTTCCCCGGGATACCTGCTTGTGTTATCCCCTCTATTTCGCATGTTTTAGTAATGCTTGAGGCTAGTAAAAAGTCAGCTTTTCCCGGTGGGAGTGCATCGTTTTCCTGTGTGAAAATATTGAGTGTTCGCATAATGTTCTTTGTTTTTTCTAAGTATATAGTAAATTAGTAAAATTTTTCTAGTTCCCAGGTTTTACTTGGGAGCTCATACATTTCTTTCAATCTCTTTTATGCAATCTTATTTTGGAAATAATTTGAGGGCTTTTCTGAGGTCTTCTTGAGTTATCTCTTCTCGACCTTTTCCAAAAGTGGCTTTTTTCTTTATAGTACCAAAATAAGAGGTGTCTCCACCAAGTTTTATGTTAAGGGAGAGTGCCATCGCTGTGATGGGATGTCCTGCATTTGGACTTTCGTGTTGAGACCCATCTTTACAAAAAGCAAAAAGATTTTTTTGTTTTGTAAAAAGCATAATGAGTACAGCAGTGATTCTTGCAGGGATATAATTTACCAGGTCATCTAAATGTGCTGCAGGTTTTCCAAAAAGTTCATACTTTTCATTTTTGTAACCAACCATAGAGTCCATGGTGTTAATTGCTTTATAGATTAGGATACCAGGAAGACCAAAAAGCACAAGGTAAAACATTGGAGCTATCACACCATCACTCAGGTTTTCCGCATAGGTCTCTATAGCAGCTTTATATACGTCACTTTCACTCATATTTTCAGTGTCCCTGCTTACAAGATGGGAGATGAGTGTTTTTTTATCGTCAGCTTCAAGGATTGCATAAACCGAATCATAAAGCATTTTGTGAGCGATAAACATAGATGCGATGATGGCGGAGATACCTATAGTAAGTACAGAGATAAAATAACTCAAAAACTCTTCTATCACTAAAGCAACACCGCCAATACTCACAATTATAAAAATAACAAGACCTAAACCATGGAAAATACTCTTTTTATAAAAGTGTTCTTCATAGAATGTTATCATGTCTCCTATGTACATTACAGGGTGACGAAAGTGTGTAAATTCACCAAAAAACTTATCTATGAAGTACGCAATAATTGTAATGATAATATTAGTCATGTAACTCCTGAAGTATATAATCGATGTCTATATACTTATTTATATGTTGTGCAAATGATGTAATAGACTTTTGTTTATACTTTTTAAAATCATACCCTTTATAGTTTTTATCTATTGTAGAAAAAATTTTATGGCGAAAGTTATCGTTGTCAAAAATCCCATGAACAAATGTTCCATATACATTTTTTTTCTTTTGTGCAATTTTTTTTGTCACTCCATTGTGAATCTCGTAGCCAGAGAGTTTCAAACCAAAGAGCTTGTAGTTCTTTTTGCGCACAATCTTCCTCTTTTTAAAAAGTACACTTCCTTTAAAAAGCCCAAGACCTTTTATTTTTTTCTTGTTAGATTCGAGTTTTTTAGGGTCTTTAATTATTTCAAAGAGCATCTCATAGCCACCACATATTGCAACAATGTTTTTATTTGTAAACTTTTTGTGAAGATTTCTTTGTTGCATCCAGAGTAAATCATCAACAACTCTTTTACTACCAGGAATGATGATAAGTTCACAGCTATCAAGCTCTTTTGCGCTTGAGACAAAAGAGAGTTCTATCTCTTTGTCAGCTACTAAGGGCTCAAAGTCGGTGAAGTTGGAGATGTGTGGGAGTTTTATAACACCAACTTTGAGGATTGCTTTGCTTGTGTCTTGTGTATAGTTCATGAGTGATTCACTATCTTCAAAGCCAAGGTTAAAAGATTTAAAAGGTACTACTCCTAAAACAGGGATGTTAAATCTTTTTTCAATAATTTTTACACCCTCATCAAATAGAGACATATCTCCTTGAAACTTATTCACGATGACACCTATAAGATTCTTGCGAAGTTTTTTGGGAAGAAGTTTGTATACTCCATAGATAGAAGCAAACACGCCACCTCTTTGGATATCGGCTACTAAAATAATTTTCGTGTTAAACTCATCTGCTATATAGATGTTTGACAAGTCTTTATCCATGAGGTTCAACTCAACAGGACTCCCAGCACCCTCAGCTACAATGCAGTCATACTTTTTTTGAAGTCTAGCAAATGCATTTTTGACATGAGGGGTAAGAGAATCCATATCACGATAATAACTCCAAACATCTTTGTTGCTAACACTTTGTCCGTTAACAATAACGTGAGCTTTTGATTTTCCACCTGACTTTAAGAGAATAGGGTTGATGTCTGGTGAAGTTTCAAGGCCTATGGCTTCTGCAGCAAAATGCTGAGGAATTGCTATTTCACCACCTTTGTCTGTCACTTGTGAGTTGTTTGAGACGTTTTGTGCTTTAAAAGGGGCTACTTTTATTCCCCGATGGTGAAGTAAGTAGGTAATAGCAAAAGAGAGAGTAGATTTCCCAGCATCAGAACTTGTACCGAAGATACTAAGAGAGTGCATTGTGTAACTCCTGTTTGAGTGTTTTATGCGCTTTTTTGTCTTTCACTGCAAAACGTAAGTAATCTTTGTTGAGAAAGTCAAAACTATCACATGTTCTTATGAGAATTTTATTTTTTAAGAGCTGTTTGAAAATTGTTGTAGCATGTTTTGTTTTTACTAAAAAAAAGTTTGCATCACTCTTGTATATAGTTTCAAAAAGTTGTGCATTTTTTAAAATTTTGTAGAGTTCTTTTTTTTGTTTTTTGTGGACTTTTTTACTTTTCTCTTCAAATGATGTATCTTGAAGTCTTTGTAGTAAAAACTGCGTGTCAAAAGAGGAAAGGTGCCATAAAGGGTGTTGCAATTTTCTTATGTTTTTTTGATGAGAAAAGATTGCGCCTATGCGAACACCTGCGCATGAATGAAATTTTGTAAATGACTTCACTATATAGAGGTATTTATTTTTATGTATTGCAACACTAGAAGATGGGAGAGACTCAAATTCTAAAAAAGATTCATCTAGGATAATGGTACAGTTTTGTTTTTCCCATATTTTGAGTAGTTTGTCGAGTGTATAATGTTTTCCATCAGGGGTGGAAGGGTTCACAAAAACTACAATAGAATTCTTTTTTGGTGTGACTTGGATGTTCTCATAGCGGTTAATTTTGATAATCTCTTTGTTTGTTTGTTGTGCTGCTTTTTCGTATTCACCATATAAGGGAGCATAGAGGTAGACTCTTTTTTCTTTGAGAGATTTAAAAAGTTCAAAAATGGCTGAGCTTGCTCCGTTGAAAAGGGCTACTTGTTTCTTTTTTATGAAATACTTTGAAGCGATTGTTTTTTTTAAATTTTTATAGGAACTGTCTCCATATTTTACTATAAGTTCATCACTAAGCTCTATGTTTGGTTTTAGAGTATGAGTGTTGATATTTGAAGAGAAGTCTATAATCTCATGAGGTTCACAGCCAAGTTTTTTTGCGTACTTATAAATATTTGCACCATGTTTCATAGCAACTCTTTCGCTTTTGTAGTGTTTTTATATTTGTTTATGCGAAGCAAGGCATAAAATCCAGAGGCAATATCTAATTGTTCGAGCAGTTCTTTTTTTTGTAATTTTTTTGGTGCATGCTGATTATATGTTTTTAAAAACAAGTTTATAAAATATGGCGAGTGTTTTTTAGCGTCAAACCCTATGAGTGCCACTGCTGCGTCAAAAGAAAAACTTCCCTCTCCACCATCTATAAAGTCAAATACACCTATCTTTTCTTTGTCAAAAACAGTGTTGTCTTTAAAAATGTCTCCATGGATAAAACCATCATTTGGCATACTGAAATTATGTAGAAATTGAAGCTTTTTGTAGTAGGCAAAATGATGAGACTTGAGATAGCTCAGTATCTTGTTGCAGTCATAGTTTTGCATGAAGCTTGAAGTATGTTGTTGTTTACTTTGTTGAGAGTGAAGTCCCCCCATGAAGCGTGCTAGAGCTTGAATATGATAGGTTCTTATGTTCTCTGGAACTTTGCCTTGAAGTTTTTCATACAAGTACCACCCTTGAGACTCTTCAATACACTCTGGAACATTGAGACCTGATAGCTTTAGCTTTTTAAGCGTATCTCTATCTTGATCTATTTTTGTTTTGATATCTCTTTCATATTTTTTTAAAATGTAGCTTTGATTGTTATTGCTTAGAATATAGGTGGTGTCAATAACGCCAGAGTGTGTAGGAGTAAGCTCTATAAAATTATAAAGAGGAAAAAGCCCCTTAAGCTCCTGGAGCGATATTTGGGTTAGCACACCCATTTATAAAGAACATTTTCTCATGGCAACTTTCCAGTCCAAATCAAAGTGTTTTTCAACATAGTCTCTATGATGAGGAACGCCACATTTTGAGCAGTCTTGGTGAATTGCTTCACCATAGGTACCTTGTCTTCCATCTTTTGATTCTATACCGCAGTAGCTGTATTGTGTTTTGTCGTCTACTTTTTTTATGCCGGCATCATCAAAGCGAAAGTTTGGGCATGCACATAAATAGCAGTTTAAAGATTCCATGTCATGGCATTTTTTATTATCTTTATAAAGAGGACAAAAGTCCTTTTCATTTGCAAGCATATTCTCAAAGTCAAAGTAGTCTATCATCTGCTCTTTGGTGAAGTTTTGTTTTTGCAGTTTGCTAACAATTTTTTTATGTTTGTTAGCATGATCTTCAAACCATTGTGTATAACTCATGAAAAACCTTTTGTAGCTTATTTAACGCGCTATTATACACTCTTGAAGTAACTTTTCCCTTTCCCACTTGAGAGTCTTCAGTTCACTTTGGGAGTAAAACTCATCTACATAGCCTATACAAAGATACGCAATGAGCTGTGAGTTTTTTGGAGCATCTATACTATGAAGTACTTTTGCTTCGTCTAGTATGCTTACCCAGCCAATACCAATGTTAAGTGACCTCGCCATTAGCCACATGTTTTGGATGGCACAAACAACACTGTATTCACCCATTTTACCCATACTTGTCATCCCTAGAATTGGTTCCTCACTTGGTTCATAAAGAACAGCGATATTGATAGGTGCTTCTTTTATCCCTTCAAGTTTTAACTTGGAGTAAAGATCATTTTCGTCAAAGACTTTTTTTGCTTTATTATTTTCAGATTCATAATTGGCTAGGATCTCTTCTTTGATATTTTGACTCTCTATGATGACGAATTTCCACGGTTGTGAATATCCAACAGAGGGAGCAGATATAGCGGCTTCTAAGATGAGCTCTATATTTTCTTTCTCAACTTCTTTGGAGATGAAACGATTACCTCGGACGTCACGCCTTGCTTTGATAATATCTAAGAGTAGCTCTGCGTCTTGTTGTGAAAAATTCACCTTTTACTCCTTGTAATGATAAGGTAGATGAAAAAAGGCCCGCCAATGAGTGCTGTCACAATGCCTATGGGGAGCTCACTTTGTGTTGTGATGGCCCTTGTGATTGTGTCACAAAGCACTAAGAAAAAACCACCAAACAAAGCTGTTGGAAAGATCCGTTTGTTTACAGTGCTAGGGTGAAGTTTCGCAACGATGTGAGGAACTATCAGCCCGATAAATCCTATAGGCCCGCTTATACTGACAAGAGAACCAATGCCGAGTGAAGAGATGATTAAGAGTGTCAGAGTTGTTTTTTTAGTATCGACACCTTTGAGTGATGCTTGTGTATCTGATATGCTTAGGAGTTGCAGTTCAAATCTGTATACGTAAAGACTAAGAACTAAGAGAGTTGCCATAGACCCAAGTAAAAGAGGATGATTCCAT